>DATLVI010000028.1 GCA_035577545.1 Verrucomicrobiia bacterium | reverse complement strand
AGAAGCGCGCCGCGGGAAGATGCGCATTATTGGCCCCAACTGCCTCGGCGTGATGCGCCCACCGAGCGGCCTTAACGCCACCTTTGCCGGCAAGATGGCGCGTGCGGGCAACGTCGCTTTCGTCAGCCAGAGCGGCGCACTTTGCACGGCCGTCCTGGATTGGAGCCTGCGTGAGAACGTCGGCTTTAGCGCCTTCATCTCCGTCGGCTCAATGCTCGACGTCGGCTGGGGCGATCTCATTGATTACCTTGGTGACGACCCTAAAACTCAAAGCATTGTCATGTACATGGAGACGATTGGCGACGCTCGTGCATTCCTGTCCGCCGCGCGTGAGGTTGCGCTCTCTAAACCGATCATCGTCATCAAGCCGGGACGCACCGAAGGCGCTGCCCGGGCCGCCGCCTCGCACACGGGGTCGCTAACGGGCAGTGACGACGTTCTTGATGCCGCGTTTCGTCGCAGCGGCGTGCTGCGCGTCAACAGCATTGCCGAAGTCTTCTACATGGCCGAGGTGCTGGCGAAACAACCGCGCCCCAAAGGCCCCCGCTTGACGATCCTCACGAACGCCGGTGGACCCGGCGTACTGGCGGTGGACGCCCTACTGACAAACGGTGGTGAACTCGCCGAATTGTCGAAGGAGACGCTGGACGCGCTGAATCAGTTTCTACCACCAGCGTGGAGCCACAATAATCCGATCGATGTCCTGGGCGACGCCGGAGCGGATCGCTATGCCAAAGCCCTCGAAATCGCCGCGAAGGACCCGCAGACGGATGGGCTGCTCGTCATACTTACGCCGCAAGCGATGACCGATGCGACGCAGACGGCGGAACAATTGAAACCGTACGCGAAAACTTTCGGCAAACCAGTGATCGCGAGCTGGATGGGTGGCGAGGATGTCGCTGCGGGCGAAGAGCTTCTCAATCGAGCCGACGTCCCGACGTTCCCGTATCCCGACACGGCCGCGCGCATGTTCGCCTACATGTGGGGTTACACCTATGCTTTGCGCGGGCTGTATGAGACGCCGTCCTTGTCGGGTCAGGAAGATGTCGACGCGCCAGACGTGGCCCGCGCCGCAAAGCTTATCCAAGGCGTCCGCAAATCCGGCCGCTCTCTGCTCACCGAATTTGAGTCGAAGCAACTGCTGGCAGCCTACGGCATTCCCACGGTAGAAACGCGCATCGCCAAGGATGAGATCGAGGCCGTGAAGGTTGCAACCGAAATCGGCTACCCGGTCGTGTTGAAGCTCTACTCGCAAACGATCACTCACAAGACCGACGTTGGCGGTGTGAAGTTGGATCTTATCAACGCCGCGGCGGTGAAGAGAGCGTTTGCCGCGATCAAAAAATCAGTCATCGAAAAGGCCGGAGCGAAACACTTCCTCGGCGTGACCGTGCAAGCGATGATCAAACTCGATGGTTACGAATTGATCCTCGGCAGCAGCCTCGACCCGCAGTTCGGTCCGGTGCTGTTGTTCGGTGCGGGCGGGGAACTCGTTGAAGTTTTCAAAGACCGCGCGCTCGCCCTGCCGCCGTTGAATGTCACGCTCGCGCGCCGCTGGATGGAGCGAACCCGCATCTTCACGGCATTGAAAGGTGTACGCGGGCGTCCGCCGGTAGATCTCGCGACGCTGGAGCAGTTGCTGGTGCGCTTCAGCCAGCTCGTGGTCGAACAGCGCTGGATCAAGGAAATCGACATCAATCCGTTGCTTGCATCGCCCGAGCGGCTGGTCGCGCTCGACGCGCGCGTCGTGTTGCATGAGCCCGGCATCACCGAAGACAGCCTGCCAAAACTTGCGATTCGACCCTATCCAAGACAATACGTCAGCACAGGCAAAACGAAGGACGGCATGCCAATCACCATCCGTCCCATTCGTCCCGAGGACGAGCCGCTGATGGTGGAGTTCCATCATTCTCTATCGGAAGAAAGTGTGTACCTGCGTTATTTCCACATGATCGCGCTCGGTCAGCGCGTCGCCCACGACCGGCTCACGCGCATTTGCTTCAACGACTATGATCGCGAGATTGCGCTGGTGGCGGAGTACGACGATTCGCCGACGAAGAAACGCAACATTCTCGGCGTCGCTCGTTTGAGCCGGGAAACCGGGACGGATGCGGCACAATTCTCCATGCTCATCAGCGACAACTACCAGCGCCGCGGACTGGGCACGGAATTGCTGCGGAAGCTGGTGCGGGTTGGCCGGGAAGAAGGGCTTAAACGCATCACCGCCGAGATTCTTCCCGAGAACCTCGGCATGCAAGCGGTCTGTGAAAAGCTGAAATTCCGTATGAAGCATTCCGCGAGCGAAGGCCTTGTGCGCGCAGAGCTTCGGTTGTCCGCCTCTTGACATTTACCTGGCACAAGTTCAGATTCCCGCCGGCGTAATGAGGCATCGTTTCACAACTGTCGTGGTTTGCCTGCTCTACTTGAGCGTGGCGCTGTTTGTTGGCGAAGTGCACCATCATGAACACGAGCGGTGCCCCGTCGGCGACCACGACGATTGCGCAGCCTGCCAGTGGCAACTCAACGCGGTTACGGACGTTCCGGATATTTTGCCGCTCATTTTCGGCTCTCTTCTGGAAACACCGCTGCAGGTCTTCGATTTCATTTCCTATTCCGCACCTTCGTTTTCCTTCTCCCCCAGTCGTGCCCCTCCTGCCGTCTCGACATAACGTAGAAATTCGGGTCGCGCTCGCAGTCTCTATCAAGAGACGGGTTGTATATCTGTTTACGACCCGGATACCCGGCGCATTCTAGAAAATTCTGCGTCACGGGCGCGACCCTCATCAACCCGAATGGGAGGGTTCCTCCTGCTTCCATTCCAGGCCTATCGGCCTGTCAAATCAGGAGAGGAACTTTATGAACGCAATTGGAATTGGAAATGAAATCAAACTTCAAGTTATGCTTTATCTTTGTTATGGCAGTTCTTTCCGTCCGCATTCGTACACTGATGGCCCAAACCAACGATCCGACAGTCCCATCCACGCCCGTGAATTCAGCAACTTCCACAAATGTAACCACGCTGCCCGTAGTGACAGTCCATGGCAAACTGGACCAGGCACGCAGTCAGATTTCGCCGGACTTGGGCGCGACAGCCTATACGGTTAGCAAGGAACAAATTGAATCGCAGTCGCAAGGGGACAACGCGCCGTTCAATCAAGTGATCCTGCGGGCGCCGGGCGTGGCCCAGGATTCGGAGGCGAGCGGAGATTTGCACGTGCGCGGCGAGCACGCCAACGTGCAATATCGCATTAACGATGTGCTCTTGCCGGAAGGGATCACAGGATTTGGGTTGGAACTCGATCCGCGCTTCGTGGACGGCTTGCGGCTCATCACCGGTGCGCTGCCGGCGCAATACGGCTTCCGCACGGCGGGTGTCGTGGACATCCAGACCAAGAGCGGCGCCTTTGCGAACGGTGGCGAAGTGGAAATGTATGGCGGCAGTTACGACACGTTGCGTCCGAGTTTTGAATATGGCGGTTCGGAGGGAAAAGTGAACTACTTCATTGACGGCAGTTATGATCACAACGGCATCGGCATCGAGAATCCCACGTCGAGCGCGACGCCGATCCACGACACCACCGATCAAGGCAAGTCGTTCGTATACTTGTCTTACGTCCTGGACGATACGAGCCGGATTAGTCTCATCGGCAGCGCGTCTTACAGCGATTTTGAAATTCCCGACACAGCCGGGCTGTCCGTCGGGACCGCGCCTGGGGGGGATCCGTGGAACTCAACGGGCGGACCCTTGGCTTTTGATTCAGCGAAGTTGAATGAAAATCAGAACGAGCAGAATTATTACGGTGTGGTGACGTATCAGAAATCGGCGGGTGATCTGAATTTCCAGGTCTCCGCTTTTGCCCGCGATAGCAGTGTGCATTTCACTCCGGATATGAATGGCAACCCCAACACGAGCGGCGACCTTTTCTTCAACGGCGTGGCCAGCGACGTGAATCGGAAGCTATATTCCGGTGGGCTGCAGGCCGATGCCAGCTATCTCATTAACGATCAACACACCATTCGCTTCGGCTTCACGCTGCTGGACGAAACCGTCTCCGCGGATTCGACCACGACCGTGTTCCCGATGGACAGCACCGACCCCGCCACGTTCAATCCGAACGGACCGGCGTTTCCCATTGTGGACAATCACACACTCCACGGTAAATTTTATGGTGTGTATTTGCAGGACGAATGGAAGATCGTGCCCAAACTGACGCTCAATTACGGCACGCGCTTCGATGTTTTCAATTCATCGTTTGATGACGAGAATCAGATCAGCCCGCGCGCCAACCTCATCTATCAAATCACGGATACGACGACGTTGCACGCGGGATACGCCCGGTATTTCACACCGCCGCCGCTTGAGGCAGTGTCCGGTAGCAGCGTGAATAAATTCGACGGCACATCGAACGAATCCCCGGCCGGCCCCAATGCGCCGGACAGTCCGGTCAAAGCCGAGCGCGCGAATTATTTCGATGCGGGGATCAGCCAGAAATTATTGCCCCCGTTGCAATGGGGCGTTGACGGCTATTACAAGTACGCCCACAACCAACTCGATGACGGATTGTTTGGACAATCGCTCGTTCCTTCCGCGTTCAACTACGCCGTGGGCCGGATTTATGGCGTGGAATTCACCACGTCGTATATTACCAACGGGCTGTCGATGTACGCCAACGTCGCGGTTTCCAGGGCGCAGGGTAAAAACTGGAGTTCGTCGCAGTTTCTGTTCGATCCCGGCGACGCGGCGTACGTGAAAACCCATTGGATTTATCTGGATCACGACCAGACAGTAAGCGGTTCTTTCGGCGCGTCTTACTTTTGGAAGGAATCCATCGGTGGCACGCGGGTCTATGTGGACGCGCTTTATGGCAGTGGATTGCGGACCGACGCGCCCGGCGTTCCCAACGGTGCGACCGTTCCAGCCTACTACTCGGTGAACCTCGGTGTTGAGCAAAGCTTCAACGTCGGCAAGAAACAATCGTTGAAAGCGCGGCTGGACGTCGTGAACGTGACCGATAATGTTTACGAACTGCGCGACGGCAGTGGCGTTGGCGTCAACGCCGCTGCATTCGGTATACGCCGCGGCATCTTCGGCTCGATCGGGTATGCATTCTAAAGAAGCCACGAGAATGAAGTTCGTTGGATCCTGCGCATTGTGCAAAGATTTGACTTTTGCACCGGCTGCCGCCAATGTACTCGTGTTCACATGAAGTACCGCTTCACAACCGTCGTCGTTTTGCTTGTCTACCTCTGCGTATCACTGGTCATTGGTGCTGTGCACCAACATCACACGCAGGACGTCCGCGGGCAAAGGGATTGCGCGGCCTGTGAGTGGCAGCTCAATGCGGTTACGGATGTTCCGACCATCGTGCCGCTCGTTTTCGGCTCTCTCCAGGAAACACCGCTGCAGGTTTTCGAATCCGTATCGTATTCCGCCCGTTCATTCTCGTTCTCTCCCAGTCGTGCGCCACCTACCGCCCCGGCATAGTCTTGTTGTGTTGGTTATCTGAACGGAATTTCCGGCCTGCATTGACGGTTGGAATAACTTATTTTCGATAGCGGAAGACAAACACCATGGAACAATCAACAAGTGCAGTGCTGGCGTTGCGCAATGTGCGCAAACGCTTCCGCGAAGCGGACGGCAATTTACTGGAAGTAATCAGCCTGCGACAATTTGAACTGGGCGCGGGCGAACAGGCGGTGTTGGTGGGTGAGAGCGGCTCGGGCAAGAGCACACTGCTCAACCTGATTGCGGGCATTCTGTTGCCGGACGAGGGCGAGATCGCCGTCAACGGCACTGACCCGACCAAACTCAGTGAGGCCGCGCGCGACCGGTTTCGCGCGGCCAACATCGGGTATGTGTTCCAATCATTTAACCTGCTGCAAGGGTTCACCGCCCTGGAAAACGTGCTGCTGGGTCAGATGTTTGGCAGTGGCGATGGCGGCGCGGACCGCGCGATTCAACTGTTAAAGAGCGTTGGCCTCGAACATCGCCTGCATCATAAACCGCGTGCGATGTCCGTTGGCGAGCAGCAGCGTGTGGCCATTGCCCGCGCCCTGGTCAACGCGCCGTCGCTGGTGCTGGCCGATGAACCCACCGGCAGTCTCGATGCGAAGAACGGTATGTTGGTGTTGGAGTTACTTCGCCGGATCTGTACCGAAGGCAACCACACGCTTCTATTGGTCACGCACGACCCGCAAGTGATGAAGAGTTTCGAAAATGTCGTCCGTTTGGAGGACTTGCGATGAATTTGATGAAAATCGTGATGAAGAACATGCGCCAGCGCGCCTTGGCCACCTGGCTGACCGGCACGTCAGTGGCGCTGGGCGTGGCCCTGGCGGTGGCGATTGTGCTAATCAAGCAGGGCGTACAGCAACGGTTTGAGCAGGGCACACTTGGCTATGAAATGGTCGTGGGCGCCAAGGGTAGCCCGCTGCAGTTGGTGCTCAACACGGTGTACAACCTTGATATTTCGCCCGGGAACATTTCCTGGAAGTTGTTTGAACAGTTGCGCGCCGACCCGCGCGTGAAGCTTGCGGTGCCGTTCTCGGTGGGCGACAACTTTCACGGTTTTCGCATCGTCGGCACCACCGACGCGTTTTTCAAAGAGTTTGAATTTGAACCGGGGCACAGGCCCGAGTTGGCGGCGGGGCGCATCTTCAACTTTTCCGAAGCGGCGTTAAAAGGTGCGTTTCAGGAAGCCGAGCAACGGGCAAAGGAGCGCGAGGCCAAGGAGCGTGGCGAAGAAGTCAAACCGGCACCCGCCCCGGAAGATGCATCGGTCAACCGCCCATTCGAGGCGGTGGTTGGCGCGACGGTCGCCAGTGAAACGGGTTTGCAAATCGGCCAGACGTTCATCGCCGCGCACGGTGTGCAGCCGTCGGCGGAAGCCAAGGAGCACACCGAGAATCCGTGGACGGTTGTCGGTATTCTCGCGCCTACGCGTACCGCCGCCGACCGGGCGATCTATATCAACCTTGATAGTTTTTATCACATCGAAGGACACGAGATCCGGCAGCCAACCGCCCCGGCGAAGGCGGAGGAAAAAGATAACGATCCGGATCCGGGCCAGGTTTCGTCGATTGTGCTGAAGTTACGCAGCCCGATCCATGCGTTGACGTTGTACCGCGAGATCAACGACCGCGAGGACGCGATGGCGGCATTCCCGGCGGCCGAGATTCGCAAGTTGTTTGATATCGTTGGCAATATTGATCGTTTGCTCCTTGCTCAAGCAATCCTGGTTTTAATCGTCGCGGGCGTGGCCATTGCCGTATCGATCTACAATTCGATGAGCGAACGGCGTCGCGAGATCGCCATTCTGCGCGCGCTGGGTGCGCGCCGGGCCACGATTTTCTCCATTGTACTGCTGGAGGCCATGACCATTTGCGTGGTCGGCGCGGCGGCCGGCCTGCTTGGCGGGCATTTGGTCGTGGCGGCGGCAAACGGGGCGCTTTACCGGGCGTCAGGATTTGTTATTCCGGCATTTCACATGCAGGCGTTGGAATGGTATATTCTCACAGTAGCCGTTATATTAGGAGCCGTCAGCGGGCTCGGGCCGGCATGGGGCGCCTATCGCACCGATGTTGCCAAGAACCTTGCACCGACTAGTTAGGAACGATTGTCCATGGGCATTGGAATTAAGAAACAACAGATGAAGTCCTTCGGCATGGGGGCAGCGGTGATCGGTTTGCTGCTGTTGCCGGGGCTGGCCAGCATGGTTCAACAACAGCTTCTGCAGAGGAAGCAAGCGAAGCTGGAGGTGGCGAACGGTGCGCCGGCTGCCGCGGACACTGACCCACGGTATAAAAAGCTGGAGTTTGACACGTTGAAAAGCTGGACGTACGTGGAAGGCAAGACGCCGATTCCGGCTTTTATTAAGGCACTGGACAAGAAGGACGTGGAGATGGTCGGCTTCATGATGCCATTGACCGAGGTCAAGAACATCACGCAATTCCTCCTTGTGCCCTCGCTGTGGGGCTGCTGCTACGGTCAGCCGCCCGCCGTGAATCACATCGTCGTAGTGAAGATGCCCCCGGGTCAGACCACGAAATTCTACGACGACGTCATCCGGATTCGCGGACAATTCAATGTGGGGGAGACCAAACAGGACGGTTATCTGGTCAGTCTCTACGTACTTACCGCGGAAAAAATCGACGCCCGATGAACGCGGAAACTCCAACCGTCTACAAACCGCACATGGGAAGTGAGCGCATTTCCCTGAAGCCGGTTGCTTCCCCTGATTCGCCACGGCCCCACACTCATGCGAAACTGGATCGCCTGGGAATCTGGTTGTCAGCGACCTGTGCCGTACATTGCATGGTCATGCCTATCGTGCTGATTTTCTTTCCCGTATTGTCGTGGATCCATTGGAGTCGAATCATGGATGCGCTCGTGCTGGGTGTGGCGGCGGTATTTGGCCTGGGCGGTTGCCTGCTGAGCTTGCGGCATCATCGGGATGCCATGCCTCTCTGTCTGGTGTTGGCCGGTTTGGTCATGAATGCCACCGGCCGGTTTGCTGCGTTTCAACTTGGCCCATTTGTCGCGCAGACACTGGTCATTGCCGGGCCGTTGCTCATGGCCTATGCCCTGTGGAAAGACCGACGGCTCTGCCAATGCACCGGCCACACGCACTGATTGTCTCGGTCTTCGCCTGCGCCGCTCTCGGATCCTCCACGGACTCACAAGTTGTTCCCCAACATCGCCTGTCTGGTGGCCAATATGTCGCCATCCGTCAATTGGCATCGGTCTATGAATTGGGGCACGACCGCAGCCAGAATGTGAGCCGCGCCGACTACCGAACCGGCAGCGCCGAACTCGCGGTCGAAGCGGACCATCGCGATATTCATCTGAATGGGATCATCCATTGGCTAAGCGCACCGGTTCTCGCGCAACGAGGGGCTCTTTGGATTCGCGCCGACGATGTAAGTAAGACCATCGCTCCCGTTCTCCGTCCGCCGTCCTTAGCCACGAAAACGTCGATACGCACGATCATCCTGGATCCTGGTCACGGCGGCGCGGACACCGGTGCACGTGGTTTGAGCGGGCATGTGGAAAAGGAATGGACGCTGGATGTTGCCCGTCACGTCGCCAGCCGCCTGGCCGATGCCGGCGTGCGGGTGCTGTTGACGCGGGAGACGGACAGCACTACGCCGTTGGAGGGGCGTCCAGCCTTTTGCCTGGCACACGGTGGTGATGTTTTTGTGAGTATCCACTTCAATTCTGGTGGCCCGACAGCGAACGGGATCGAAACGTATTGCCTCACGCCCGCCGGTAGCGCCTCCACGGACGATGCCAACGCGCGTCGCCGCAACGACGCGCAAACCGGCAATCGTTGGGATGAACGGAATGTTTGGCTCGCGCATTGTGTGCACGCCGCAGCGCTCAGCGCCACCGGCGCGGCCGACCGTGGGGTGCGGCGGGCGCGGTTTGAGGTGTTGCGAGATGCCAATTGTCCCGCGATCCTGATTGAGGGCGGTTTTTTGACGAACCAGATCGATGAACAACAGGTGATGAATCCCGAGTACCGTAGTCGCCTTGCAGAAGCCATCGCCAAGGGAATCCTGGCTTACAAGCGTGGTCTGGAAACGTCTTCTCACCGCGCTGATTAACTGGTTTCGCAGTAAGCATTCCCGTCCTATAATCGCGCCGTGAAGATCATCGTGGCGCTCGACAAGTTCAAAGGCAGCCTTACCGCGCCCCGCGCCTGTGACATTGTGCGCGATGCGTTGCTCTCCGTGCGGCCCGAATGGCACGTCGTAACGAAACCGATGGCCGATGGCGGAGACGGGACGGACGAAGTTCTCCTGGCAACACTCGGGGGTGAATGGATCTCCCTGCCAGTCATGGGACCACTTCCCAGGATGTCTTGTACTGCCCGGTATGCCTGGTTGCCAAAGGAAGCGATGGCCGTCATTGCGATGGCAAACGCAAGTGGCTTGATCCTCCTAAAGTCCGAGCAACACAACCCTTTGGTCACAACCACCTACGGAACCGGCGAGTTGATTCGTGCCGCGACTGAACGCGGCGCGAAACATATCTGGCTGGCAGTTGGCGGCAGCGCCACCGTGGATGGCGGAGTGGGTGCAGCGATGGCATTTGGCTGGCGATTCCTGGATGCGCAGGGGACATCTGTCGGCTTCGGTGGCGGTGAGTTGGAACGGATTGCGCGGATCGAACGTCCGAGTAAATTGCTGGTTCCGGTAGTGGAAGTTCTCTGCGACGTGGACAATCCACTCTGCGGCGAGCACGGCGCCGCTCGCGTGTTTGGTCCACAAAAAGGCGCGACACCGGCAATGGTCGAGCGACTCGACGCCGGGTTGCAACACTTGGGGAGAGTGGCGCAGGAACAACTGGGCAAAGACATCGTAACCATCCCCGGCGCGGGTGCGGCCGGTGGGCTGGCCGGGGGCGCATTGGCATTTATGGACGCGCGTCTCACGCAGGGCGTCGAGACAGTCATTCACGCGAATGGAATGGACGTGGAACTTGCCGACGCTGATTGGGTTATTACAGGTGAAGGTCGATTCGATGGCCAATCATTACGCGGCAAAGTCGTGTCCGGTGTCGCCAAACTAGCGGCGAAACATGGAGCGAAGGTTGGAGTGCTGGCTGGCAGCGTGCATGTTCTCGAGGAGATTTACCAGCGCGAGGGAATCGAGGTGGCTCTGTCGACGATGAAACGGGGAATGGAACTGGATGAGGCGCTGGAGAGAGCCGAAGAACTTCTCGCTTCGGCGGCACGAGAATTGGCCGCGCGAATCGTGGATTAAGAAACTTCCTGCAACACCCAGTGATTCGGTCGCACTTCGCGTCGATCGAGTTTTTTCTCCTGAAGCAAAGCGCGGGCTTGTTCTGGTGTCGTGCCTTCGGGTGGCCAGATGATCCGCTGGTGTCTTCTTGATGGGTCGACTGTCGGGACAGCCGATAGCAGGGCCTGCGTGTAGGGATGGACGGGGTGAGTATAAATCTCGTCAGCGCTGGCTTCCTCCACGAGTTTGCCGTAGTACATGACGAGAACGCGATCACTAATGTGTTCGACCACTGCCAGATCGTGGGCGATGAACAGGTAGGTGAGCTTGAGCTTTTCCTGAAGTTCCTGGAGCAGGTTGATAATCTGTGCCTGCACACTGACGTCCAGCGCGCTGACCGGTTCATCACATACGATGAATTTTGGTTCCACGGCGAGTGCACGCGCGATGCCGATGCGTTGCCGCTGGCCGCCGCTGAATTCGTGCGGGTAGCGCCTGGCATGCTCCGGAGAAAGTCCCACTGCGCGCAACAACTCTGCCACGCGTTCGCGCTCGGCCTTTTTATTGGTACACAGTTTGTGAATGCGCAGCGGCTCGGCAATAATGGTTCCGACGGTCATACGCGGATTGAGTGAACCGTATGGGTCCTGGAAAATCATCTGCGCTTTGCGACGGAAAGGCTTCGTGTCGGCGCCGTTGAGTTTGGTAATGTCACTTCCATCGAACCAAATCTCGCCCGCTGTGGGTTCGATCAATCGTAGAATCGTTCTTCCAAGCGTGGTTTTACCGCAACCACTTTCCCCGACTAGCCCCACCGTCTCACCCTCGTTGATCGCGAAGCTGACGCCGTCGACAGCGCGCACCCAGCCAATGGGTCGCTGCAAGACCCCTGCGCGGATGGGGAAATGTGTTTTGAGACCTTTGATTTCGACAAGGCTCATCGAATTGTCCTCTTCAACTCCGGTTTATCCCAGTAGGGACAGCGTACGCGGCGCGCGCTGCCATCGGCTTCGACGAGTTGCGGCTCGGGGTCGCGCGTGCAGTCATCTTGCGCGCGGTCACAACGCGCTTGGAACTTGCAGCCCGCCGGCAGCCGTGTGGCGTCCGGCACGGAGCCGGGAATCGAATGGAGCCGATCCCTATGCGCACCGAGTTGAGGTATCGAGCGCATCAACGCTACCGTGTATGGATGCAGCGGTTTTTGCAGGAGCGTGGCCGCCGGCGCTTGCTCGACGATGCGACCCGCATACATGACGGCGACGTTGTCGGCGAGGTCGCCAACGATGCCGAGGTTGTGCGTGATCAGCAGGATGCTCATGCCAATCTTCTTCTTAAGATCTTTCAACAGGTCAAGAATCTGCGCCTGGATGGTGACATCCAGCGCCGTGGTTGGTTCGTCGGCGACCAGTAACGCGGGATTGCAGGCGAGCGCCATCGCGATCATCACGCGTTGTTGCATGCCGCCGCTGAGTTGGTGCGGATAATCCCGCATGCGCCGCTCGGGGTCGGAGATGTTGACGAGTTTGAGGAGGCGGGCGACTTCCGCGTCGGTCGCATCCTTCCGGCGATGCAACTGGAGCACTTCCTTGATTTGATAGCCGATGCGAAAAACGGGATTCAACGATGTTGCTGGTTCCTGGAAAACGTAGGAAATCTTCGCGCCGCGAATCGAGCGCAACCGCTCCTTGTCCATCTTCAGGACGTCCTCGCCTTCGAAGAGGATTTCCCCGCCCTTATAAACACCCGGCGGCGTGGCCACGAGCTTAGCCAACGAAAGCGCCGTGACGCTCTTGCCGCAGCCGCTCTCGCCGACCAACGCGAGTGTCTCGCCACGCTTGATCGTGAAGCTCACCCCATCGACAGCGTGAACTTCACCTTCGTCGGTGAAGAAGCTGATCTGCAAATTCTGGACGTCCAGTATCGCGCTCATGCAGCACCAGCTTCTGCGGTTCGGAGTTTCGGGTCAAGCGCGTCGCGCAGGGCGTCGCCAAACAGGTTCAAGGCCAGGACGAGAAAGAACATCGCCGCCGTCGCACCAGCCAGTTCCCACCAATTGCCGAGCCACAGGCGTTGCTTGGCGTCATTGATGATCGCGCCCCAGCTTGGCTCATTGGCAATGCCGACGCCGAGGTAGCTCAGCACGGCTTCCGTCAGGATCAACCCCGGAAAACGCAGGGAGAAATTGATGATGATCAAATGTGAAACATTCGGCGCGATATGGCGGAACATGATGGCCATGTTGCTCGCGCCCAGTGATCGCGCGGCGAGAACGTACTGGCGTTCGCGGTGTTTGAGGTATTCAGCGCGGATAATTCGGCACAGACCGACCCAGCCAGTAAAGCCCAGGCCAACACATACGGCGAGTAGTCCGCTGTCGATATACCGCGTGACGGTTTGCATGGAAGGGCTGCGCTCCACAACGCCGCGCACCACGTACGAGATTGCCGTGATGAGGAGGATATCCGGTACGCTGCCGACCACGCTGAACAAATAGACGATCGCGGTGTCGATGGTCCTCCCGAAATAACCCGCCAACGCACCAAGGAAAAAGCCGAGAGGGATGACAATGACCGACGTGAGGACCGCAATCTCGAACGCGATGCGCGTGCCTTGCACGACCTGCACAAAGTTGTCGCGACCGGCATAATTGGTGCCCAACCAATGAGCCGTACTCGGCGGCTGGTTCCGGATCGCATAGTTGGAAACCCGGTAGGCCGGCGTCACGTCGCGCAACCGGGCGAACCAGAACGTGCCTTCGGCGTACAGCCAGACACCGGTGTACACGATCAGGATGGCAAGGCAGGCCATTGCGAGTCGGTTGCGGCGCAATTGCTGCCACGCGATCATCCACAAGCTTTCTGGTCTGTTGGCTCGGGTGTTCATGTTATTTCAATCGGATACGAGGATCTGCCCATGTATACGCGATGTCCGTGACCGTATTGGCCAGGACGAACAGTACGGCCCCAATGAATGTCTCGGCAAAAATGATGTCTTCATCACCATTGGAGATGGAAGTGACGAGTAATCGACCCAGGCCGGGGATTCCGAAGAAGCTTTCGAGCAACAGCGCGCCGGTATACAGGAACGGGAGTGCAACGATCACATTGGTCAGAATTGGGATTAGCGCGTTGCGCAACACGTGATGGAACAAGACCCGTGGAGGCGATACGCCCTTCGCGCGCGCGGTACGGACGTAATCCTGGTAGATTTCGTCGAGCATGACCGTCCGGTAGAACCGCACGCCACCGCCCACGCCGGCGACAACCCCGATAAGCACCGGCAGCACCAGATATTGCGGTCCTTCGAAGCCCCAGACGGGAAAAACCCGCCATTCGCTGGCCAGCCAATACTGCGCGATCATGATATACACAATCTCGCTGATGCTCATCGCCATAACCGCTCCGACCACCAGCGAGCGGTCGATCCACGTTCCGCGAAAATAGGCCGCCAACAGTGCCAGTCCCACCGCCAGGCATAAATCCACTATGAATAGCGGTGTTGTTACGCACAGCGATGGGAGGATCCCCGCGCGCAGCAACTCGCTGACGCGCATCTTATTGGTAATCGACTCGCCGAAGTCGCCCCGCAAAATACTGCGGACAAGACGGGGAAATTGTGCGTGGAACAGTTGCCGGGGGAAATCTTTGAAGTTTAGAAAATACGGCTGGTCATAACCGCGGTCATGGGTAATCTGCGCGATTTTTGCGGGTGTCGCGTTTTTGCCCGCGATTCGATACGCCGGATTGCCGCCGATGACGCGAAACAATAGAAACGTCACAAAAAGCACGCCCAATGAAATCGGCACCACGGAAATCAGGCGGCGAAAGATGTAGGCAGCCATGGTGTCAGTGTGGCAGTACCTTGTAGAACTTTGCGTTTGGATACGGGAAGGCGTGCGGCTTGTAGTTTTGGAACCACGGTTGGAACAACCCATACGCCAGCGAATACGTCATCAATGCCCACGGGCAGTCTGCGATGGCAATATTCGACATTTTTTCATAGAGCGCGGACCGTTCGGGCGAGTCTTGCATCGTCAGAACCTTTTCGTAAAGCCGGTCAAATTCGTCATTTTGATAATCGCAGAAGTTCACGCCGGGAGTTTTGTTCGGGCCGTACAACAATTGGAGAAAATTCTGGCCGTCGGGATAGTCAGCGATCCAACCGGCATAAATGACCTGCATCTCGCCGTCATGCTCGCGGCGCAGGTACTCGGCAAAGCTCAACTGCTGCGAGAGGAGTTCTATGCCGATGGCGTGCAATTGCTCCACTAAGAACTCTCCCTGCTGCCGCGCCTCCGTACTGCCCGCACCGGAGCTGATCATCGTCAGGCGCAAGGGGTTTCCGTTGGCGTCACGTCCATCGGGATATCCTGCTTCGGCGAGTAATTGCTTTGCGCGGGCACGATTGAACCGATAGGGATACGGAGTTTCTGTATGGCCAGCGAGTCCGGCCGGTAAGATGGTATTCGCCGGGGTTTCTCGATTGTTGTGAATGACCGTGCAGTATTGATCCACGTCAATGGCCAGCGCGAACGCCTGACGAATCTTTTTATGCTTTTCGTTGATAACCGGGTCGGGTGACGCGCCAATGAGCGGGTCCTTCATGTTAAATGCGATATACCACAAGGACATCTCCGGCGTTTTGTAGAGACGTACGCCGCGTTTCTTCAACGCGTCAGACAATTCGAGCTGGGGGTTGATGACCTTCTCGAAGTAATCCTTGCTGATGCCGGTCGAGGCGATCTGCCCACCAAGAAACATCTGCCAGATTGTGTAAAACTCCTGGATTTCATAATCGACCACTCGATCCGTCAGGGGTAATGGCTTGCCGGCATCCTCGAGCAATCCCGCTTCGCGGTCGGCGGGTTCGCCAGTGGTCGGGTACGACTGGCCGTTGAACGATGGGTTGCGGACGAACTCAACGCGATAATTGAACCGCCAATCCTTCAGTACGTACGGGCCCGTGCCGACCGGATGGCTCCGGAATTCTCTGCCGTAATGTTCGACCGCTTCATGCGGAATCACGAACGCGTAGGGCATCGTCAACACCCAGATCAATTGCGGATATGGCTGCCGCAATTTGATCTGTAACGTGTACCGGTCCGCCGCGACAAAGCCAGGTATCTTTGCTGTTGGATCGCCTTTCGCGACCCACTCTTTCGCGCCGGCCACGTGATTGACAAAAATCCAATCGCCGGTCGATTCCACCTTCGGATCAAGCACACGGGTAAACGAGTACACGAAGTCGACGGCTGTTACTTCCCGTCCCTTGCGGCCCGGGAAGCAGGGATCGTCACTGAAGTGGACACCCTTCTTGATGTGGAATGTATACGTGAGCCCGTCTGCGGAAACTTCCGGCATGGCCTCAGCCAGGCGCGGCTCCGCACGGTATGGCCGGTCGAGATAGGCGTACTCCAACAGCCCCTCATACACGCGACTGACCATGGCCGCGGAAATCACGTCACCGGAATCCGCGGGATCAAACCCCTTGAAATCCGCCCCGACAGAATACAGTACGTCATTGCGAAGCTGAGCAGCCCGCGCAAAGAACCCGACCAACATCACGGCGACAACAACTGTTGTTAGTAACCGTGAAGTCGCCGAGGGCGGGCGCATCGTGAAGCGTTAAGAAACTTACGGTTTCTTTTCTGGGGTAGCGGGGGTCGCGGCCGGCTGTGGTTCCGTAGCCGGGGCCTGTGTCGCGGTTGCAGGCGTGGCCGGGACTGTTTCGGTTGAGGCTGGTGCGGATGGCTGTGATGAAAGCGGGAACGGCGACTGTGGCGCGGGCGCCATCGGTGTCGTCATCAGTGAGCGCTGCATCAGCGAGCCGCCTCCCTTTCCGCGGTGTGAATGCAACACGGCGAGGATCAAGGTCGTTGCCAGGAGGGCGCACGCGCAATAAATCGTCATGCGCACCAGCGCAGTGGTTGTGCCCGCGCCGAAGACGGTTTCGGTCACGCCGCCGCCAAATGCCGCGCCGACGCCCTGCTCAGACGACTTCTGCATCAGCACCAGTATGATGACAAACAATGCCACCAGCACATGCACCACCGTTAGAATTCCAATCAGAATATTCATGATTTTTTCTTTCGTTTGCAGGCGGATTCAAACCGCACGCACCAATCCCATCCACTATAATGCCGCCTTAATGATGTCTGCGAACCCTGTTGCTTCCAGACTTGCGCCGCCAACCAGTGCGCCGTCGATGTCGGCCTGACCCAGCAATTCCTTCGCGTTAGCCGCTTTTACGCTGCCACCATACTGAATGCGCACCTTGTCGGCCGTCGACGAGTCGAACATTGCCGCGAGCAGTTCGCGGATGAACGCGTGTACTTCCTGCGCCTGCGCCGGCGTGGCCGTTTTCCCCGTGCCAATCGCCCAGACAGGCTCATACGCGATTACGGTGTCGAGCATAGCATCTTTGGTAAAACCTGCAAGACTGCTCGTTACATGGTCGCGCACAACCGCTTCCATCTGCCCTGCTTCGCGCTGTGCGAGCATTTCGCCGACACAGATGATAGGGCGAATGCCGCTGGCCAGTGCGGCCTTGGCGCGCTTATTGACCCCTTCATTCGTTTCGCCGAAGAACTGGCGCCGCTCGCTGTGACCGACGATGGCATAACGGACGGCCAACTCCTTGAGCATTGGAGCGGCAATTTCGCCCGTGAACGCGCCTTCCTTCTCCCAGTGCACGTTTTGAGCGCCAAACTGGATGATTGAGCCCTGCAGCAATGTGCTCACCGCGTAAAGCGCCGTGAACGGCGGACATACGACAATCTCCACATCCGATTCCCTTACGCCGACGAGTTCGCCTTTGAGTGCGCTAACCAAAGCAAGGGCTTCCGCCGCTGTCTTGTACATCTTCCAGTTGCCCGCGATAATGGGTTTTCGATTTGAATTCATTGGTTAGCAAAACTGATAATTACTTGTCGCTAAGTGCGGCCACGCCGGGTAGTTCTTTTCCTTCCAAAAACTCAAGCGATGCCCCGCCGCCGGTGCTGACAAATGTAACCTGCTTGTCCACGCCAGCCTTCTTCGCGGCCTTTGCGCTATCGCCGCCGCCGATAATCGAAACCGCATCCTTGTTCCCGGCTACGGCCCGGGCAACCTCAAACGTGCCGTTTGAATACTCGGGAATCTCAAAAATGCCCATCGGGCCGTTCCAGACGATGGTCTTGGCCGAATTGATTTCCCTGACGTAGCGCTTGATGGTATCGGGCCCGATATCCACGCCGCACCAGCCGTCTTCAATACTCGGCCCGTCGGTGATCCGCGTCGTAGCGCCAGCGGTCGGCTTGGTGGCCTGCACGTGGTCGCTCGGCAGTAGAAACTTTTCCCCTTTGGCTTTCTCCAGGAGCGACCTTGCCAGGTCGAGTTTGTCATTCTCCACGAGGGAATTCCCCACCCCGAATCCTTGTGTCTTCAAGAACGTATATGCCATCGCGCCGCCGATAAGTATCGCATCAGCCTGCGTCAGCAGATTCTCGATGACGGCGATCTTGTCCGAAACCTTGGCCCCACCGAGGATGCAAACGAACGGCCTTGCAGGGGAACTAAGTGCCCCTCCAAGGTATTTCAATTCCTTTTCCATGAGGAAACCGGCTACGCAGTTACCCCCACGTTTATTGATGATCTGGGCGACGCCTGCCGTTGAGGCATGGGCGCGGTGGGCGGAGCCGAAGGCGTCGTTCACATACAAATCAGCATTCTTCGCGAGTTTCTCGGCGAAAGCCGCGTCGTTCTTTTCCTCCTCGGCGTAAAAACGCAGGTTTTCCAGGAGAACGACATCGCCGGGCTGCATGATGCCGATGGTTTTGTCCACTTTATCGCCGATAGAGTCGTCGACGAAGGCGACGGGACGGCCGAGGATTTCGGCGAGGCGTTGCGCGACGGGCCGCAGGCTCTGCTTGGGATCGCGTTTCCCCTTGGGACGGCCGAGATGGGAACAGAGAATGACTTTTGCGCCGCCCTTAACGAGATGGTCAATCGTCGGCACGGTTGCCTTGATGCGTTTGTCGTCGGTAATGCCACCGTTCTCGTCGAGCGGGACGTTGTAATCCACACGGACCAGCGCCCGCTGGTTACGAAAATCCTTCAAATCATTAATGGAAAGCTTCGCCATAATTCCGAATCTCCACAGAAACACCACAAACGAGGTCTGAGCAGGGTATCGAATCAAGCCGCCGAGTCAAACCCAAAAGGCGGCAGCTGCGTGGTGGCTTTCGGCCGACCCTCTGGCGAATCAGTCCCGACTTGTTGACACACCTGATTGGTGATAGGAAATGAGGCATGTTGAATTGTGAAAGGGCCGTCAAGCAAATGGGCCTGCTTGGGTTGCTCGGGCTTTTGGGGCTGCTAATGAGCGGGTGTGGAACTGCGTCGCCGGCGAGCCACTACAGCAGCAAACGTTCCTTGTTGGGATCCTCTGGCTACGCCGCACCACCGAACAATGGCACAAATTCTCCCGCCCCTGCCGCGCCAAAGCCTGCTCCCTAACTCAGAATCTTCGCAGTCTTCAGCAGCGAACGAATGCGGTCATCGAGGGCCTTCTGATCGGTTGCAAAGGAGTAGAGCGCGCTGAGATTCATCAACGCGTCCAACCCGACTCTGCCGGACGCAAGGCGATCCTTCCAGGTTGCGTAGACGGGAATTTTCCCGTCTTTCGCTGCGGTCTGTATGTCAGCGGCGGACCAACGCGGCAGGAAACCACCCAACCCGGCCTTCTCGAAGTGTGTCTGCAGATCGTCGGGTGTGAGCGTATCGAGATTCTTGTGGAGGAGGTCTTCGACGACAGCCTGAAATGGCGGCGGCACGGTCCAGAGAGTTTCACCGGCGAATTGCTCGAGCGTCACGCCGCTGGCGAGCGGGACCTGGGGATCTTTCGCGACCTGCGAAGTGACCTGCGCGAGCGGCTTGGCGCGGTACTCGGCGGCGGCTTTCGGCGGCATGGTGAAGACATCGACGCCGGCGAGGGCACCGATTTGGTCGCCGGAACGGATACTGGCGGCGATCAAGTTGGTTTTCGTTTTGCCGGCTTTGCGGAGCTGGAGTAATTCGCGCTGGGTCGCGAGCGTGGCTTTCTCGCCGACGTTGTGGCCGTCGCCGAGTTTGCTGTCGGCGACGACGGAATTGAGGCGGCCGAGGAAGACGTTCACGAAAGTGGGCTTGGTCAGCAAGGCGGCGACGTAATTGTGGCGCGCGGAAAAGCCCAGGGTGAAATTGATCGGGATGCCCGCCTGGACGAGTCGGCGCGCGCCGAGATAGCCCGCGGGCGTGAGCGGGACTTTGACGTAGAATTTTTCGGGATAGACCGCGAAGTAGCGTTTGCCGTAGGCGACGGTGCGTTCGACGTCGTTGGAGAGGTCGGTGTGCAGTTCCACGCTAACGAAGGCGTTGAATTTATCGACGAGACGCAGGCCGTGATGACAGTTAAGGATGAAAACGATTTCGAGGATTAGATCGGACGGGCTGATTTTGGGAGCGGCGTCGAGGATGACGCGCGCGGCCTCGGCGACGAGATCGTCGTAGATGCCTTTTTGGATTTCCTTGTTGAGGAGTGTGTTGTTGGTCGTCAACGCGTCGAAGGACGAGTTCCACAATTTGGCAGCTTCGTCCATGTCGCCGGTATCGAGCCACAGCCGGGTGCCGGCGTCGCGAAGTTTGCGCCACTCGGGATCGTCCTTGGGCTTCGCGGCGGACCTGCCGAGTTGGTGAGTAAAATCCTTGAGAATGAAATCGTGCACTGCCGCATCAAGATTCATCATGACCAAATTCCTCCGGTACCAAAGCCAGTGAAACCGTCAACTGAGTACTTGTCGTCGGAATTGGGCCGCGCGTCAAGCCTGTGGGATGGAGATGACAAAAACCGGTGGGGAATCATCAGAGGTTTGTGATTCGTCCAACAGCTTCCGATTTCACCCACCCCTGCTGGCTGTCGGCGCGTTCTACAAAAAGCCATTGGCCGCGATCTTCGCGGATAGCCACTCGCGTACCCTCCGCGAGACGAAAATGAACTGTCGAGTCGGGTGTCGGGGCGAAGCGAGCTTCTGTCTCGCCGGTTACAACGATTGCTTGCGGAGATGTGTGATCGTTGATCACCTGATAGCTGAGGGCAAAAGTCGAAACTCCCAACACGATGGAACCCGCCACGGCGATGACCTGGAATGCGGTCCGCGCCTTCGGGAGATAAACGCACGCGCCAATCGCCAATGCCAGCAACCAAAGCCCGATCAATTCACCGGCGCTCCACTCGCCGGCGGTGCGGCTCTCGATGACGGAACGGAGCAGCCTCTCCGTCGCCCGTGGCGGCGTGTTCACATCGTCCACCCCAAGCCGTTGCTGGGCGAATTTGAGATTCGCAAGTATGTCCGGGTCACGTGGAGCCAAGCGACGCGCCTGCGCGTAGTTGAGGATCGCCAGGCCCAGCTTGTTTTGACGGAACCACGCATTACCCAGGTTGTAGTACACGTGGGCCGTCTTCGGCTCGATCTTCTCGTAAGCCGCCGCCGCCTCAGCGAACTTGCCAGCGTCGTAAAGCTGGTTGGCAGCTTTGAGGTCGTCACTTGGCGTTCCCATTGCCGCGGACAAGCCCAGCAACCAGACGAGGATGACAATCTTATAAATGTGTCTTCTCAAGCTCATCAATCAATCGTTCCACTTTTTCCCGTGTGGCCGCCAGGACCGCGCCGCCGCTTCCACCGGCGAAGCGCGCGGTGTCGCAAGCCTCAAAGCACGCCTTCAGGTCCGCTGCCAGTTCACCATTCACACCGCGCGGCAGAAGTTGCTCTTCGACGATGGACGCGGTGATGCCGGCGGCGGGAATGTTCAGGCGGTCCCCGAGATAATTCTGCAGGGCGTGTTGCACCTCATCGTAGTTGGCCGCGATGGCGAGAAGTTTGCGCGCGTCTTTGGCGGCGCGCACGCGTCGGGCGTAGGCGATATTGCCTCGGAACTTGTCTGTGCGTTTCTTCCAACCGATTCCCCCCAACAAGGCAAGCACGGGCATTGTGTTCAATGCCCAAAACGTCGGGGTGGCGCAAAATGGCGTGGCGGATGCGAGCGGGCCGAGATCGCCTTTGAGATACACGATATCCTGCCCGAGTTTTTCATCCGGTCGCAATCGGTTGCCGCCGCTGACTATCGTGCTTTGGCCACCACTACCGGCCTTCACCACAAGTTTCATGGGGGCTTGTACCGCGGTTTTGTAGGCTTTTGCCACCGGGTCGAAGTACACCAGGCGCACTTCCGGAAGCTGTTTGATCTCCGGGCTGCGGGCGATGAGCACCTGTTGGATGACGCGTTCGCCGGCCGTGTTCAACTCGTCCTTCGTCGTCTTCGTCGTCGGCTCGTAGGTCTTGAATTCATCCAGTGAGCCGAGTTTGGGCGTCGGGACAGTATCAATGTTCCCACTGCCACTGATCTTGATTATGAACGTGATCGGGTCGCCGACGGCAACTTCCGTGGGCTTGGCCGTCACTTCGAGGTTCCACCGGCCTACCGCGCCAGAGAAGTCGGTCGGCCGGCCTTCTTCTGGCAGGGGCAAAACCGTGATTGGCACGGGGTCGATGGTGATCGGCACTTCACGCACCTGCGTCCGTCCAAACACGTCATCAAACAACGAGTTACCCCCACGATTCGGGACGGCCAGTTGTGCCTTCACGATACAGGGTCCAAAATTCATTGCACCGGTGGTCGTCGGTGATATGGCTCCTTGAATCATCTGGACGTTGACTGACTCACCGTTGATGATCTGGCTACCGGATTTCAGGTTCGGAAGGAACTTGTAGCCCAAACCATCCGCTTCATAGTTGAAACCGCTGAGGCCTCGCAGAGGAACATCAGTTCGTGAGAGAATGAACACATCCAACGGCGCGGTTTGTCCGATGTAAACTTGTTGTGAGGATAGTTTAACGCGGCCGAAGAGGGTCTGCCCAAGATCTCCTTGGTTCCCGCTTTTTTCCACGATGAGATTGATTGGTGTGGTGAGATAATTCTTCCCGCCGACGTCCACACCAATTGCCGGAATAGTGAATTCGCCCGTTCTTCCCGGCGTCACTTGGTACGTGTAGCTAATCGACTGGCTGGTTTGCCCATTGACGAAAGAAAAACTAGTCGACGTGGAGGGACCGTTAAAAGTCAAACCGTCCACCCTTGGGATAGACGGCTCACCGTTATGCGCGCCCTGCACGGCAACAGTCAGCGTGACGGATTCACCGAAGCCAATCCGGTTCCTGTCCACCGACGCAACGACGGACACATCGGCAAAAACACGCGTCGCTGCCAGCAGAAACCCGATGATCAGGTACGATCGCATTCTTACCAATCCTTGGCCGGTTCGCCCGAGTCTTTCAAGTCCTTCATTTGGACTTCGGGGAAGAAATTCCAGTTGCGTTCATCCTCGCGCAAATTGTCGAGCAACGCGGCGGCCTGTCGCTTCTCGTCATTCTCGGGCTGACCATTTTGTGGTTGAGGTTGCTGATCCGGCGGAGATTCCTTCTGTTGTTCCGCTGCTTGTTTTTGCTGCTCCTCCTTCTTTTTTTGCTCGGCCTTTTGCTGTTCCTGTTTCTGTTGTTCCTGCTGCTGTTTTTGTTGTTCCGACTGCTTGTCCTCAGGCTTCTGGGGTTGGCCCTGTGAATCTTGCTGTTTCTGCTGTTGGTCGTCCTTCTTCTGATCCTGCTTCTTGTCCTGCTGGTTTTGTTGATTCTGTTGCTGCTGTTGTTGCTTCTTCAGTTCTTCAAGCTTCTTCTCTACGAAATCGTGATTGAATTTGGCGTCGGCGTCCTGGGGGTCGAGGGCGAGCGCGCTTTCATAACTCTTGATGGCGCGTTGCCAGAGCTGTTGCGCCTGCGTCTTCTGAGTTTCACCAAGGCGGTAACTGGTATTTCCCAGGTTGTATAGCGCGCGTTGTTGCAGTGTACGATCGGGAGAGGCCGTCGCGCTTTCAAATAGTTGCGCGGCGTGAGCGAAATCGTTGCTGTGATAGGCCGTCACACCGTCATTATAGACCCGCGGCCAGGGTTCGGTCTTCGCCAGTGCGACGGACGGGAACAGCAACAAGAGATACCAATATCTCATACTGCCCTCCTGTCACTGACAAACGATTCAACGACCAGCAAGGCAAACGCGAAACCCAGGGGCCATTGGAACCGCTCGAAGTATTGTTTTTGCAACTTCGCCTGATATTCCTTGCGTTGCAGTTGCGCGATGCCCTTCTCGTAGATCGTGTCGATGCCGAAGTCGCCGGGCACGCTGCGCACGTAAATCCCGCCCGTCTTCAGTGCGAGTTCCTTCAGCATCTCTTCGTTAAGCCGCGACTTAACCACCGCGCCCTCGCGGTCTTTCAAGAACTCCATCGGCTTCCCTTCCTCGCGCACAGGGATCAATTCACCCTCCGCCGTGCCGACGCCGATGGCGTAAATCTTCACGCCCGCCTTTGCTGCTTCGTCTGCGGCCGCCAACGCGTCGCTTTCCGTTTCTTCGCCGTCCGTGATCAGCACGATCGCACGGTCACGTCCCTCGCCGGCTTCAAAGGCCTTGAGCGCCGTGCGAATGGCCACCCCGATCGCTGTGCCGCCACGCGGGATGATTCGCGGATCGGCGTCCTTCAGCGTCAGGCGGAATGCCTCGTAGTCCACGGTCAACGGACATTGCACGAAGGCCGTCCCCGCAAACGCGATCAAACCAATTCGGTCACCCCGGAGTTTCTCGAGCAAGTCCTGCACGGCGTATTTCGCCTGCCCCAGCCGATTCGGCCGGACGTCTTCGGTCAACATACTCTTTGACACATCGAGCAGTACCGCAACGTCCACGCCGCTATGTTTCACCTCGCGCCATTCAAACCCCCAGCGCGGTTGGGTCAGCGCCAGCGCCACCAGCAGGACCACGGCGACGATCAGGATGGCTTTCCACCGGCGCGCGACCGGTCGAACGGAATCCGCAAGTCGTTTGACCAGCGGCGGCGCCGCAAATCGCGCCAGTGCCTGCCTTCGCGCGCGAAATCCCCAAACCTGAAGCACTGCCAGCGCCGGCACCAGGAGCAGCAGCCAGAACGAAGTTGAATTACCAAATTGCATTACGGCAACCTCCGCAGCCGCGTCTGTTCCAGTGTTGCAGCCAGCAGTAGGCATCCCAGTCCCGGCGTGAGAAACCACGGGAACAGTTCCTGCCATTCCTCATACGCGAGCGTCTCGACCTTTTGTTTTTCCATCGAATCGATCTGCGCGTAGGTTTTCCGCAGCGAGGCGTTGTCTGCGGCACGAAAATACTGTCCGCCGGTCGCCGCAGCAATTTGCTTGAGCAAATCCTCGTCCAAATCGGCTCGGATCATTCCGCGGAAATTGCCGTCGTCATCGACTACTTGTATGGGCCCTTTGTAATCGGAGCCTGCACCCACAGCATAGATACGCACGTTGAATTCCCGCGCGGCTTTGGCGGCTTCAAGCGCCGGTGGGTTGCGCACGTTTTCGCCGCCATCAGTCAAAAGGACGATCACTTTGCTCTTCGCTTTCGTGTCGCGCAATCGGTTGACCGCCGTGCCGATACCGGCCCCGATGGCCGTGTTGCCTTCCACCAGGCCGACGCGAACCCTATCGAGGTTGCGTTCCAGCCAGTCGTGGTCGAGTGTCAACGGGCTGGCTACATATGCGCGCGTGCCGAACACGACCATGCCGATGCGGTCATTGGGACGGGCGCGGATGAATTCACGTACCACGTCCTTGGCGGCGTTGATTCGCGACTCCGGCTGCAACCCTTTTTGGTAATCTCTTGCCCACATGCTTCCTGAAATGTCCAGGACAAGAACAATGTCGATGCCTTCAGTCCTGATTTTGCTCTCGCTACGGCCCAATTGCGGTCGCCCCAACGCGGCGATGACCAACAGTAGTGCCGCCCCACGCAACAGGAGCAACAACGACGGACCCAGTGTTGCCCAAAAAGACGACAACGACCGGGCCGTCGCGACGGAGGAGAATTTCAAGCCGCCCCGTCGCGCCAAACGTTGCTCCCACCAAAGCCATAACGGCAACACCAGGAAGAGCAACAAAAACCATGGACTCGCGAATTTCATGCCGGCACGACCAGCTCCTGGACCTGCGGTTGCGTATCGTCCACGAACTTCTCAGCCGCCTCCAACACCCGATTCATGTCCGATTGTTCGGGATGATGCCGCGCAAATTTCACGAGGTCGGACTCCCGCAGGAATGCGCCAAGCAAATCTTTGTGTTCAGGGGTCAAGGTATTGTTTTGAGAAACCTCGTAAAGAAATTCCTCGGTCGTTCGCTCCGGTGCGCGCAAGTGAAACCGCCCTTCGAGGTAATGGCGGACAATGTCTGAGAGCCGCGTGTAAAATTCTTCCACTGGCGGATTTTCTTCCCGCAACTGCTTGAGCGCCCGAATGGCCAGCTCGTACGGGGTTGGCGGCGGGAGAGCAGTAATTGCGTTGGTTGGCTGCCTTCGCTTCCATAACCAGTACGCCAGAGCCATTACCACAATGGGAACAAGCAAGAGCAACAGCCACCACCAGTTATGCGGCAGCGGAACGAGTCCCTTGATGTCATGGATGTCTTCCATTTAAATTCGGCGTTCGCGCATTTTGAAGAATTTGATCAAGGGCAGCATGTAATCCGTCTCGCAGCGGATCTCTACGTGGTCAACACTGGCCGACCGCAACATGCGGCGCAGTGCTTCCAACCGCAATCGCGATTTCAAGGCGAACTCTTCACGGATCTTTCGGTCGAAAGTATCCACGAGGGCCCGCTCGTCCGTTTCCGCATCACGAAGTTCCACCAGACCAACCGCCGGCAGTTCTTCTTCGCGCGGGTCACGCAGGCTGAGTGCAACGACGTCGTGACGCTTGCTGGCGACGCGCAGTTTCTTGCGGACTGTTTCTTCGTCCTGCACTTGGAAATCCGAAAGCACAAAGGTGACCGCGCGCCGTGATTGGACGTGGTTGAGGTAATCGAGCGCCGCCTTCAGATTTGTCCCGCGGCCTTTCGGCTGAAATGCCAGGATTTCCCGTATCACGCGGAGCACGTGACGCCGGCCTTTTTTCGGGGGCACATACTTCTCGATCTGGTCGGTGAACATGATGAGGCCGACCTTGTCGTTGTTGCGAATGGCGGAGAACGCGAGCACCGCGGCGAGTTCGGCGGCCAATTCGTTCTTGGTCTGGCGCACGCTCCCAAATTGGCCCGAAGCGCTGACATCGACGATCAGGATGACGGTGAGTTCGCGCTCTTCCTTGAACTTCTTGATGTACGGATGACCGAAGCGGGCCGTGACGTTCCAATCGATGGACCGGACTTCGTCACCCGGCAGATACTCGCGCACTTCTTCGAACTCCATCCCGTGCCCCTTGAAAACGGAATGGTACTGCCCGCCGAGCACGTCCGTAACTTCACGGTTCGTGCGGATTTCGATCTGGCGAACTTTTTTGAGGACTTCCTTGGGGATCACGGTACAGGTACTTCGTCGAAAATACGTTTAATGACTTTTTCGCTGGTCATTTCCTCGGCTTCGGCTTCGTAACTGACGATTACGCGATGGCGCAAGACATCCATGCCGATGGTCTTCACATCCTGTGGCGTTACGTAGCCGCGGCCCTGCAGGAAGGCGTAGGCTTTTGCGGCGACGGCCAGGTAAATCGTGGCGCGCGGCGAGGCCCCGTATTGGATGAGACCGCCGACATCGATATTGTAAGCCTTGGGGTCACGCGTGGCGAAGACGAGGTCCACGATGTAGTTTTTGATTTTCTCGTCCATATAGATGGAATCGACCACTTTGCGCGCCCGTAAAATCTGCTCCGGCGTAACGACGGCCTGCGTGACGATGTGTTTACCCGTCTCGGCCATGCGATCCATAATCTCGCGCTCTTCCTGTTTGCTTGGGTAATCGATCGACAGCTTGAGCATGAAACGATCAACCTGCGCTTCCGGCAACGGATATGTGCCTTCCTGTTCAATCGGGTTCTGTGTGGCCAGCACCAGGAATGGCTCGGGCAGCTTGAACGTCTGGTCGCCGATGGTGACCTGGCGTTCCTGCATGGCTTCGAGCAACGCGCTCTGCACTTTCGCGGGTGCGCGATTGATTTCGTCGGCGAGAATCAGGTTGGCGAATACCGGACCCTTCTTGATGCGGAACTCTCCGTCCTTGGGATTGTAGATCAGCGTGCCAATCACGTCAGCGGGGAGCAGATCAGGGGTGAACTGGATGCGATGAAACGTCGTCTGAATCGCCGCCGAGAGCGTCTTCACTGACAACGTCTTCGCCAGACCCGGCACACCTTCCAGCAGGACATGCCCGTCCGCCAGCAACCCAATCAACAACCGCTCGATGAGATATTTCTGACCGACGATGACCTTGCTGATCTCGCCAACCAGCACCCTTATAAATTCGCTTTCGCGTTTAACCTGTTCGTTAATTGCGCCGATTCCTTGTTCCATTATTCCTTCCTCTTGAGGTTCACAGCCCAGAAGCTGATTTTTTGACAGGAGCTGTGGCGACTACGTTCAATTCTAACAGACGGGTCAAGTCTTTGAGGGAACGCTGGTTATGGGTTGCGTACGGACTGGCAACGGGTGCCCTTCAGCGCGCCGCCTATTCCCTAAAGCAGGGGCGGCCGAGGGTGCAGGCGCGGAGGTGGGCGGGCTTGTCGTCGGGGCCGAGCTCACTGAGTGTGCAGTTACACCAGTAGAATGCATCCGCCTCGACGCCGGCTTCCGCCGTCTCGGCGAGCGCCTCGGCTTCGTGTGCGGGGACGAACATTTTCTTCGTGCGAAGGTATTTGCAGAGGGGCGTGTTCATGGTTCACCCGACGAGTTGTTTGAGGGTTCGGCGAATCAGCGTCTGGGCGATGGGCACCTTGTAGCCGTTGTGCTCCCGCGGAGCAGCATCCTTCAGGATAATCTCGGAAGCATGCGTGGCGACATCGTCGTCCAACTTCTTGCCTTCGAGAAAGTCGTGAGCTGCCTGGACCTGCCAGGGAATCGGCGACACCGCGCCAAGTACGACACGCACTTTGCTCAACCTAGCTCCGTCGACTTTCGCGGCGGCGGCGCAACTGACCAGGGCCCAATCGAAGCTGGCCTTCTCGCTGACCTGTTGGTACGCGCTCCGACGACCCGCGTCGGGAATCTGCACACGGAGAATCAGGTCGGTTCCTGTCAGGGAATTGTGCGCCTCGGGATTATCCCAGGCTTTCGCGTACAGGTCGGCGATGGAGAGGGCAACTTCTTCCCTCCCGCGGCGGACGATCGCCTTGGCATCGAGCGCGGCCAGCGCGATGGCGAGATTGGACACGACCGGGCTAATGCACGGATTGCCCGAGAATAGGCTGTGGTATTTGTTCTCCCCATCGTGCGCGTAACAAGTGTCACCGCCCTTTTTCAGGCAGTGGATATCGCGATGGCGGTAATACCAGCAGCGTGAGTGTTGTGCCAGATTGCCGCCGACGGTGGCGACGTTGCGAATCTGCGGCGAACCAACCTCCGCGGCAGCTTGGTGCAAGCCCGGGAAAACGCGTTTCAATTCCGCGTGTTGCTCGATTTCCGAAATGGTGACGTTTGTGCCAATCGTCCAGGATTCTTTGCCGGGCGTAATCTCGCGGGTGACGGGCAGGTCCTTGACGTTCACCAGCAGACGCGGGCTGGCGATGTAGTCTTTCATCTCGCCAAGGATGTCGATGCCGCCCGCCAGGAAGCGGCCCTGGTTAGCGGCCAGCGAGACGGCGCTATCGACGGTGTGTGGAGAGGCGTATTGGAAAGATTTCATGCTTTCGACCCAACCTTCCCGACCTTGCCCAACGCGGTGAGCACTCGCGCCGGGGTAATCGGCAGACTGCTGACGCGAACGCCCAGCGCGTTGGCGACGGCATTCGCAATGGCACCAGCGGTCGGGATGGTGGAAGGTTCGCCGATACCGATCACGCCGCGCTCGGGCATGTCCATCAAGATCACTTCGATCTCCGGGACATCCGCGAAATTGGGCAACTTGTAGGTCTCGAAATTGGGGTTCAACACGACGCCCGTGGCGGAGTCCATCACTCGTTCTTCGTACAAGGCATAGCCCAAGCCCATGATGACGCCGCCGTTGATCTGCGTTTCGCAGGTGAGTTTGTCCACGACGAGTCCGCAGTCCTGCACGCACAAGATCTTGCGGACCTTCACGAAACCGGTTTCGGTGTCCACCTCGACCTCGGCGAATTGAACGCCGCCCGCGCCGCTCGACGACAGCCCTTCCTGCCACTGGCCATGCGACGTGAGGGGATTGACGCCGAGTTTCCGGCAGGCAGCCAACCAATTTGACCCGCGCGCGTCGGCCACGCCCGTCTTCTTCTGCAAATCCTGGAGCGCATTGGTGCAGGCGTCGAAGATGGCGGGACAGACGGACGCGGCGCTACTGCTGCCGCCGCTGCCGCCCGATGGCGGGAATTGCGTGTCGCCGATTTTGGCAGTGACCTGTTCGGGTTTGAGTCCAAAAACTTCTGCCGCCACGACGGCCACGAGCGTGCGCGTACCTGTCCCAAGGTCCTGGGTACCGCAACGAACCTCCACGCTGCCGTCGGAGTTGATCTGCACGTCCGCTTGCGTGCCCCGTCCGCCCCCGCCCCAGGTGCCGCCCGCGCAGCCGACGCCCACCTTGATCGGACCCGGCGAGGAGCCCGGCAGCTTGTATTTTTCCTTCCAACCGAAGCGCTCCGTGCCGACGGCATATTCGCGTTGGCGGGTCTTGCTCGGGTCATTCTTCAAGCGCAGTTCCACTGGATCCATCTTCAACTTGACCGCGAGTTCGTCGACGATCGATTCCATGCCGAACGAAGCGATGGGATGGCCGGGCGCGCGGAACGCCCGGGCCTGGCCGGCGTTGATTGCGACGGAAGATTGCTTCACGCGGATGTTGGGGACGACATAAATGTAAGGCGCGGGGAAACCTGCCCCACCGCCGCCGCCCGCCGAGGACGCGCCAGCCCCGATGCCGGCGGTACCGTAAGAATCCATTTCGAAAGCCACCATCTTGCCGTCCGCGTCCGCGCCCAGTTTGATTTGTTGGAAAGACGAAGGACGATTGCCGACAGCGAGGGACTGATCGAAGCGTGTTAACATTATCTTCACCGGCGCACCCGCCGCCTTGGAGAGCCGTCCCGCCAAACCACCCTCCGCGCCCGGGCCAAATTTCGCGCCGAATCCGCCGCCCATGTAGTCCGTGATGACGCGCACCCTCTCATGGGGCACTTCCAGATAGTCGGCCAATCCGTCGCGGACGCTAAAGATGCCCTGGGTCGAAGCCCAGCAGGTCACGCCGTCGTAGGTCACAGAAACCGTGTTGCCGTGGGTTTCGAGTGGCTGATGAAGCTGGGTCGGTGTGGTAAAGAAACCTTCGACAACGGCCGCCGCCCCGGCAAACGCCTTGTCGACGTCCCCCTTCTCCCGGACATTCGGTTCGGAAAGATTGGCCGCATCGGGCCAAACCCGTGGCGAGTCCGTATTCCGTGCTTTCTCTTCCTTCACTACGAACGGCAACGGCGTGGCCTCGACTTCGATCGCGAGCAACGCATCGAGACACGCCTGCCTTGAGGTACCCGCGACCGCGGCCAGTTCCTCGCCGTAGAAGCGGACGGTCCGCTCGCCATCGCGCTCGACGACGACGGCCTTGATGCCCGGAATTTGTTTGGCCTTTTCGATGTTGATGCCCGTCACCTTCGCGGCGGGCCAGCGCGACCGATAAATCATGCCATAGAGCCAGCCCTCGGGCTGGACGTCGGAACTATACTTGGCTGCGCCGGTCACTTTTGCCGGGGCATCGACACGCTGTGTCCCCTGCCCGATCACATCCCGTTTTGCCGGCCAGCTAAGCATGGCGGATGACCTCGGTTCTGTCCGCGACCTTCACGCCGGCGGCCTTGAGCGTGGCGGTGAGCATACGCGCTTGCGTGCCGCACCGGCAGAGATTACCCGAACAGGCGGTGCGCACTTCGTCCGCTGTGGGATGCGGATTCTTCTTCAGGAGCGCCGTTACGCTCATCACGAACCCGGGCGTGCAGTAGCCGCACATCAGCGCGTCACCATCGACGAACGCCTTTTGCACGGTCGTGAGTTTGCCGTCGCTTGCCAGACCCTCGACGGTCGTAATCGCGTGGCCTTGCGCTTCGACGGCGAGTTTCATGCACGAATACACCGGCGTTCCGTCCAACAACACGGTGCAGGCACCGCAGGTGGCGCGGTCGCAGACTTCCTTCGTGCCAGTCAGGTTGGAATGATTGCGGAGCGCGTCCAGGAGCGTGACGCGTGGTTCGAGATTCAGTTTAAGCTTCTTGCCGTTGACATTGAGGGTGACCGGGACCGCGCCTGGGCCGAGGGTCTTCTCGACTCCGAGATTTCCCATTTCCTCAACCCCCGCGGCCACCGCGCCCACTGGTACGGCTGCGGAAGCGACGACAACAGTACCGAGGCCCTTTAGGAACGAGCGGCGGCTGATCTCGGTGCGGCCCGGCTCGTTGAGGGACTCGTCACTCATGCGCGGGATGGTCGGCAGCGGCGCACACGAACGCAGGCGGTTGAAATGTGGCCGAGGCGGTTGTGCCTTCACCGAAACGACCCTGGAAGACGTTGTTCTTGCCGTGGTCAATCCACCGCAGGGCGAGCGCCGGCTCGTGGACGACGGACTTGCTGGTGACGCCGACGGTGTACGAGGTGGTGGCGGAGCGGGGGGTGTACCAGAGAGATTCGCCGCAACTGACAAGGCCGCAAGATTGGAACGGCTGGACGGCCATTTGCAGGAAATCGCCGGCGGAAAACGAGGCCATTCCATGCGTGCTGGTAAATTGAATCGGGACGGTGCGCGTCGGCAATTTCATGCGCGCGAGTTCTGGATTGGAGGACTTCAACCAATCCAGCAGCGCCGCAGCTTGCGCGGGGGTGGCGGATTGCGGCAGGTAGGCCATTGCGGCGGTTGGCTTCGTTTGGCCAAGAGCGAGATTCTCGTCGGCGGTCTCCAGCAGCGCTACCTGCAGGCCGCGCAAAGGGATCCCGCCATGCGATCCGTCGCAGATATTCCAGACCCGCAACAAATACTTGCCGTCTTGCGGAGACTCCGACGAGGCTATGCAGCCGCCGATGTATACCTGACACGAATGCAGTTCGAGAAGATCACCGTGGAGATTCTCTGCGGCGCGAAGAGAAGCGCCCGCCAGAAAAAAAACAATCGCGATACTCGCCACCAACGTTTTCATCCGCCATCATCCCCTGACTGCGATGCCACTTCCGATAGTTTACACAAAACGGGGAATTGCGCAAGTGATGTGTGGATGAGGCAGTGTATCATTTTGAATTCGCATCAATCAAGGCAACCACTTCGGTCAACTCCCAAACATGGTCTGTAACGCCCGATTCCATTGCTGGTGTGCATCGAGGCGTGGTATGAATGCGGCAGAAAGTCATATAGGAAATGTTGGGTAATCACTGTGAACGCGAAGCTGCGATTCGTACTGTTCGACTGGGGTGACACATTGATGTCCGAAGCGGGTCCACCGGACATTCCCATGGCTGATTGGACGGAGGTTCGCGTTATCGACGGCGCCTCCGAGGTTCTTTCGCTGTTATCGAAAAGCTACCGCATTGCAGTCGCAACAAATGCGACCGTGTCGAAAAAGCCCGATATCGTGCGCGCGCTGGAGCGGGTTGGGCTGAACGCGCTCATCGACGAGATCTTCTGCTTCACCGAGTTAGGCCACAAGAAGGGCGAGCCGGAGTTCTGGGGTGCGGTGCTCACTCGCCTCGACGCGCAGAAGAACGAGCTGATCGTGATCGGCGACTCCTTGGAGCAGGACGTCCTAGGGTCGATACGTGTCGGGATTCGCGCGATCTGGTTCAATTGGAAACAAGAGAGCTATTCGGGGTCGTTTTCGATACGGTCAGTCCAATCTCTCCGACAACTGCCCGCCGCCATCGAAGAACTTACCTGACGCGCAGCTGGCCGGGGTTTTCTCCTTCAAAAGGATACACTACTGTGGATGTGAGGTAATGTCGTGATTGCGTGATTACATACTTGCCTGGCCAACGACCCGGTCCGGCGACCTACTGAAGGCATATCGGCAATCGATAATTTACTAGACATAGCGTGAGGCGATGGGTAGAATCGTGGGAAATGGACCAACATTGAAGGCTCAAACTCCAACCCGAAACGAATTCGGGCAAGCTGTCCGATCTTCGGGCGGCTTGCCGCGGGCACTGCGGAGACCGCAGGGACCCCAACTGCAGTGCGACAAGATGGCGCGACACGCGGGGTCCATATATACGTTTCTGCGAAACGAACCCAATTGCCGCGAAAACGACATCGCGGCGTCTCGCTCCGCTGCTGCTATGCTCGGCTTATTTCGGAAGAAGGGGGGGCTCTATATGTTTTTGCGAAACGAACCCAATTTCCTCGGCTTGGAAAACATGGGCTATTATTTTGGGGTGCAAGGTTTTGGAGATTAAAAATACGCTCAGAATATTTGGGTTCGTTTTCCAAAACGAACCCATTTTGAGGGGTATTTTGGACCGAATTCTACGGGCAAACCAACTTTTGAGGTCAAAAAGAGAGGGAAATATTGGTGATTAGGACACTGCCACAGATGACCGGGATTCGGCTTGTTCACTGCATCCGATGCTTGTATCCTTTGAAGCGGTTCGCGGGTGAGCACATGGGACAGGGGATACTCGAGAGGGTTGCCGGCAGGCTGAAGGTCGCGTTTGGCGCGGCTGCGGTGGCCGGTTTGCTGTTGCCCGGGAGCGCGTTGGCGCAAAGCATCCGGGTGCCCTGGAGTGATTACGCCCACGATTCGCAACACACCGCCATCTCGCCCGTAGCGTCGCAGCCCCTCCTCCATCTCCATTGGCAGACGTCGGTGGACCTGAGCGTGCCCACCAATAACACAGGCGAACTATTCATCCACTACGGCTCGCCGCTGATCACGCGTTCCAACACGGTCATCGTGCCGGTTAAGACCACGGCTGCCGGAGGATTTCGCATCGAATCACGCGTTGGGGCCACGGGTGCGACGAATTGGATGCGATCCAGCGACTGGACTCCTCCGCCACACGGTTGGTACCCGAGTTTTTCGCCAACGCTGACCCCGAAAAACCGCATCTATTTTCCCGGCGGTGGTGGCACTATCTATTATTGCGATAACGCTGATTCAACGAATCTTCCCGCCATTGGGCAGATCGCTTTTTACGGGATGACCAATTACAACGCCAACACCAACGCGTACCTGTCAAATGTGTTCATCGACACGCCGATCACGTCGGACCGATATGGGAACATCTACTTTGGCTTTCAAGTAACTGGCTCCACTCCGCTAAACCTAAAGGGTGGTATTGCTCGTATTGACGTTAATGGGACGGGGACGTGGGCGGCCGCCAGCGCGGTCAGCAATGATGGCACGATGAACAAGGTGGTGCAGAACTGCGCCCCGGCCCTGGCCAATGACCACAAGACATTGTATTTTGCGGTGAATGGTGTCAGTTTCGGTTACGGCTACCTCGTATCGGTGGACAGCCGCACCCTCGCGCCGATCGCCAAAGTCCGATTGAAGGACGCAGGGTTCCCAACTCATGACGCCGCGTTGCCAGACGACGGCACAGCCTCGCCGACTGTCGGGCCGGACGGCGATGTGTACTTCGGCGTGTTCGAATATTCATGCTGTGTGAATCACGATCGCGGGTGGCTCCTGCATTTCAACAGCTTGTTGAGCCAGGCGAAAACTCCTGGGGCCTTCGGCTGGGACGACACAGCCTCCATCGTCTCTGCCCCGTTTGTTTCCTCGTACCACGGCAGTTCGCCGTATTTGTTGGTCACCAAATACAATAATTATTCCGACCCCGGAGTCGGAGGAAACGGATCCAACAAGGTCGCTGTCCTGGATCCGAACGACACGGAAACAGATCCGGTCACCGGTGCGACCGTGATGAAGGAGATATTAACCGTACTCGGTCCCACCCCGAATACCGGCCAAGCCGGCGTCCGGGAGTGGTGCATCAACACGGCGGTGGTCGATCCCTTCACGAGGTCGGTGCTGGCCGGCAGCGAGGATGGCAAACTCTACCGCTGGGATTTGACCTCCAACACGCTTTCCGAAACGTTCACGCTGACGCCCGGTATCGGTGAGGCGTACACGCCCACTTTAATTGGAGTCGACGGGACCGTGTACGCGATCAACAACGCCATTTTGTTCGCCATCGGCCGGTAGAGAAAGTCAATCATGCGCCTGAAATCATTACTCCTATTCAGTTTGATGATGGCGCTCTCCGGCATGGCGGCGCGGGCGGATTTGTCGTTTGTCCTAACGCCGGCGGCGGAAACGTGCGCGCAAAGCAACGAGGTCTTTTTTAGCGGTGTTCTGAGTAACACGAATCCAACGAACAACGTGTATTTGAATGACATTCAGTTCACCGCCAGTAGCAATCTTGCGGCAGTCGCCAATGCTTTTTTTGCGAACGTCCCCGGGATCCTCTCGGCCGGTCAAACCTACAGCGACATCGTCTTTGCGGTGACCGTCAATCCCACGGCCGCCGTGGGCAACTATTCCGGGACTGTCACCATCGTGGGCGGGACGAATATCTTGTCATCGAGCAACCTGGCGACGCAGTCATTCCAGGTCTCGGTAGTTGTGGCGACCCCGTTTAATGCCTGGCAACTTGCCGAGTTCGGCCCGAATGCCAGCAATCCCAACATCAGTGGCGACCTTGCGGATCCGGATGGTGACGGAATCGTCAACCTGCTGGAGTACGCGCTGAATTTGAATCCGAATGTCGCCGGCACGACCGGGCTACCCATTGCGTACATCGATCCAGCTTGCGGTTGCTTGACACTGACCTACACCAAAGTCCTGTCGGCGATCGACCTGAGTTACACCGTCGAAGCGGCGGCTGACCCGAGCGGGGCATGGAGCACCAACGGCATTATACAAACCGTACTTGGTAGCGATGGCGTAACCCAGACCAACAAGGCCAGCGACGCAGGCAATCCGATTGCGACCAGCGGGAAGAGATTCATGCATCTCAGAATCACTCGGCAGTGATTTTTTCCGTTTTTGGTTCCCGCCAATTGTCCTCGTGTCGAAGCTCCCAACTCGTTGGGCAACAACTCCGTGCCACGCTATCTCTGCTTCGGTCGAACGGCGAGTGGAGACATTCGTAACCAATGGCTGCATGTGTTTTGAACCAAATTGGGCCACGTTGCATCTAACAGGGGAGATAGTGTCGTAGTTGTCACCTGTTCCAGTCGACTCGGGCATGTGATGGGTTCAAGGAAGAGATTATGGTCATTGACCGATACAACGATAACGGAGACGCTCTGCAACTCTACTTGCGGGAGATAGGTAAGACCCCGCTATTGACGCGCAAGGAGGAGAACGAGCTGGCGGCCCAGGTCCAGCGCGGCAGCAAGCGCGCCCGCGAGCAGATGATAAAGGCCAACCTGCGTCTGGTTGTAAAGATCTCCCACGACTACGCGAATTTCGGAATGCCGCTGCTGGATTTGATCAACGAAGGCAACATCGGCCTGATGAAAGCCGTCGAACGATTCAACCCCCGAAAGGGCGCAAAGCTTTCCACGTACGCGGCTTTGTGGATCAAACAGTCGATTCGTCGGGCCCTCTCGAACCAGTCGAAGACAATCCGTCTGCCCGTTCACATCGTGGACAAGGTGCACAAATTAAACCGGGCCAGCCAGAAACTCACGGAGAAGTTTGGCCGCGAACCGAGCGATGCCGAACTGGCGAAGGCCCTGGAAGTTCCTGCCGCCAAAGTGGCGGCGCTTCGCAAGCTCGGCGTAAGCCCCATTAGCCTCGACGCCCCGATTGGGGACGAGGACGACAGCCGCTTCGGTGACATCGTTCAGGACGAGGGCGCCTTGACCCCGTACGAGCTGCTTCGTGTAAAAACGATGCGGCAGGAGATCCGCGAGCACATCAAGTATCTCGACGCACGCGAAGCCGAAATCCTGATGTTGCGTTTCGGGCTGGATGGGCAACCACCACGCACGCTGGAGCAAGTCGGCAAAAGATTCAAAGTAACCCGCGAACGTGTCCGCCAGATCCAGGAAATTGCCCTGCGCAAACTACGCCGCCGCGTGGAAGCGCGCGAGAGTGCCAATCTGGTCGGCCAATCCTAATCACACACCGGTACGGTGTTGTCATTTAGAGCGAGTGAGGAACTTCTGTTTGCTTTTCCAAGGGCGGAACGTGAGGTATCCTTGTTCGCGAAGCAATTTAGATGAAAGGAACTCACATGTCATGGCAGGCTTGGGCGCTTTTATCGGCGGTATTTGCCGCGTTGACCGCAATCCTCGCGAAAGTGGGGGTTCACGACATCAACTCCGACTTCGCGACTTTTGTGAGAACAATTGTTGTCCTGCTGGCGTTGGCAGCCATTCTTGGTGTGACGGGTAAATATCAACGGTTGGATTCTGTTCCCCTGCGAAGTTACCTGTTTCTGGCCCTCTCAGGGCTGGCGACCGGCGCGTCCTGGGTGTGCTACTTCCGCGCGTTGAAGCTGGGCAATGCGTCCCTCGTGGCGCCCATCGACAAACTCAGCGTGGTTTTGGTGGCGGTGCTTGGCGTGATGTTCCTGGGTGAAAAGCTGCTGCTTCGCAATTGGGCCGGCATCATTCTGATCGCCATTGGTGCCGTGCTCGTGGGACTCAGACCCTGACGACGTTGCGGGCCATTGTTATTCAGGCTTGAGGTCCGGCCCCTTGGTCTTGGCCCGCAGTAAATTGTCCAGCTTATCAAACGGGTTGGCGATGGGTGGTTTTTCGAGCGCGATTTCGGATGCCGACCCGTCCACGTAGCCCTTCAGTTTGTACTTCTCGTGCTCGTGATCATGGCAGTAGATGCACAGCAGTTCCCAATTACTACCGTCGGGTGGATTGTTGTTGTGGTTGTGGTCCTTGTGATGAACGGTGAGTTCGCGAAGTTTTTTACCCGAGAATTCGCGCCCGCAACTCCCGCAGACATGCGGGAACATCCGCAACGCCCGCTCCCGATAGCTCTTCGCCCGGATTTCCGCGTCCCGTCGAAGCCCGGCAAGGATTTGCTCTTGCTTTTCCGGATCCGGTAAAGGCCCTTTTGGTTTCATGGGTTATCCTTCTCAGTGGGGTGAACGAATCGCGCCCAAAATTTCACGTCGTCGAGGAGGTCGGCGATCTGGTTGCAGGTGACGTCGGCAGGTGGATGAGCTGCCAGAATCTTTGGATCGACCGCGTAATGTCCCTGGCGCACGAAAACAGTGGTGACACGCTCGCCCCACAGTTTCTTGATGGCTGCCAGAATACGCAACTTGTCATCAACCATCACGTAATGATCGGCGGGAAACCGACGCGCCACGTCGTCGAGTTCTTGCTCTTTGTGCACGTAGATTAATACGTTGCCGTCCACCGCCTCGAACAGCCCGGATCGCTCCACCTTGCGCGGCTGGAAAACCACATCACCGTCGGACAGGATCACGGCCGGGCCCCATCGCTTGGCGTGCTCGATGACGTCGAGGGCGTGGGGGAACACCCGATTGGCGAACGGATAGTCGATCAGGAAATGGGAAACCATAAGGAGGCCCGGATCATGCGGGTTCTCGCTCCGGTAACGCTGCAGGGCGCCGAGATAATCCGCGTAACCCAGATCGGCTCGCAACCGTTCAAAGATGCCCCAATAACTATGCGCCCCTTCGTCACCGACCTTTGTTTCCAGATAGCGCCGCAGATCGGCGGTAACGCGATCGTTGTCGAGCAACGTGTTATCGACGTCGAACAGGAAGACAACTTTATTCTGGGTACTCATGACTTTTCTCCGGCGCCGTTCAGTACTGCCGTGGCTTGTTGTGCGTCAAAGGCTTTTTCCCATTTGGCGATCGTGATGGTGGCGACGCCGTTGCCGATAAGGTTGGTCACCGCCCGCGCCTCGTTGATGAAGCGATCGACTCCAAGCAACAATACCATACCGGCAACGGGGATCTTGTCCATGGAGGCCAGCGTCGCGGTGAGGGTCACGAACCCGGCGCCGGCGACTCCCGCAGATCCCTTGGACATGAATAGCAAAACCCCCAGGACAACTAGCTGCTCCCAAAGCGTCAACGGCGTGTTGGTGGCCTGGGCGACGAAAATCGCCCCCATCGTCAAGTAGATCGCGGTACCGTCCGCGTTGAAGGTGTAGCCGGCTGGCAGCACCATACCGACAACGGGCTTGGCGCAACCCAGTTGCTCCAGCTTGAACATCATTTGCGGCAGCACGGCTTCGGTCGAAACAGTGGCGAAAACAATAAGGATTTCGTCTTTGATGAATTTGAGGAACTTCCAGAGGGAGATGCGGTTCATCCGGGCAATGGCGCCGAGGACAATTACGACAAAGGCGAGACTGGCAAGATAGACGCAACCAATCAGCTTGCCGAATGAGATCAGGGTGTTGAGTCCGTATTTTCCGATGGTGAAAGCCATGGCGCCAAGCGCGGCCAGCGGCGCCAGCCGCATGATAAAACGCACGATGCCGAACAAGCCATGCAGGACCGAATCGATCACGTCGACTATCAATTTCCCACGGTCAGGAAGTTGCGCCAACGCCAGGCCGAACAGCACCGAAAACAACAGGACCTGGAGCATATTTCCCTTAACGAACGCATCCACGATGCTGGTGGGAATGATGTCCAGGAAGAAGCTGACGGCATCTGTCGATTTGGCTGTGGAAGTGTACGGAGCGAGCGTTTTTGTATCCAAGGTACCGGGATCGACGTTCATTCCGGCTCCCGGTTTCAGGACGTTTACCACGACCAACCCGATGACGAGTGCCAGCGTGGAAACAATTTCGAAGTAGATGAGCGCTTTGACGCCAACCCGCCCCACTTCCTTCAGGTTCCCCATCTTCGCAATGCCGACGACAATTGTTCCGAAAATGATCGGAGCCAGCACCATTTTGACAAGGTTGATGAACCCGTCTGCGAGCGGTTTGAGCGACTCTCCCAGGACAGGGTTTACTCTGCCAATGATGACGCCGAGCAAAACCCCGAGAATTACCTGAAAATACAGATGACCGAATAAGGTTGCTGCCTTGCTGCGTGGTTTGTCCATGGTTTAGTCACTCAACGATTTCATCAACGTAAACAGTTCGGCCTTGGTTTCAAAACCCACACCGGGGACATTTGGCAAACCGACAAATCCATTCTGAATCGCAATGCCGTCCGCGAAACCACCGAACGGCTGGAAGACGCCCGGATAGGATTCGTTGCCACCGAGATGCAACCCGGCAGCGATGTTGAGTGACATTTGATGGCCGCCGTGCGGCACGACCCGGCGCGTTGACCAGCCATTCTGTTGCAGCATTTCCAACGTGCGCAGATATTCGACGAGGCCGTAGGACAGCGCGCAATCAAATTGCAGCCAATCGCGATCCGGACGCATGCCGCCGTAACGGATCAAGTTGCGCGCATCCTGGTGAGAAAAGAGATTCTCACCCGTCGCCATCGGCAGATCGTAATGCTTGGAAAGCTCCGCTTGCAGGGCATAGTCCAGAGGGTCCCCCGCTTCTTCATACCAAAACAGTCCGTACGGCTTCAGCGCCTTACCGTAAGCGATGGCAGTCTCCAGATCGAAACGACCGTTCGCATCGACCGCAAGTGATTGACCGTCGCCTACCACCGTCAGCACAGCCTCGATGCGGCGGAGGTCGTCGTCGAGTGGAACCGCGCCGATTTTCATTTTCACTACCTGATAGCCGAGATCGCGATAGCGTTTCATCTCGTTCTTCAGAGCGGTCATATCTTTACCGGGATAATAATAACCGCCAGCAGCATAGACCCAGACCTTGTCATCTGCCTGTCCCCCGCGATAGCGGTCCGCCAGCAGTCGGTACAGCGGCTTCCCGTCGATCTTGGCGACAGCATCCCACACCGCCATGTCGATGGTGCCCACTGCGACGGAACGTTCCCCGTGCCCCCCGGGCTTTTCGTTGGTCATCAATGTGGTCCAGATGCGGAAAGGATCCAGGTTCTCCCCGGTCTCATCCACCAACGCCCTGGGATTGGCGGCCATCAGTCGCGGAAAAAAGCGTTCGCGCATCAATGCTCCCTGGCCATAGCGACCGTTGGAATTGAAACCATAGCCAACCACCGGCTTTCCGTCGCGCACCACATCCGTAATCAACGCGACTACCGAGCAGGTCATCTTTGAAAAATCGATGTACGCATTGGTGATGGCCGAGGCGATGGAAACTGTCTTTTCGCGGATTTCCACAATGCGCATTGCAAGTCTCCCTGGCTAAGAAAGGACGAGCATTTGTTATTCCGGTGTCACATCCGCCGGTGGTGGTGTGCCCTTCAAACTTGAACCTACAGGTTCCCGCACGCGGCGAATACACACTGCCATGTAGGGTTTTCCCGGCAGGGGGACGGCGCGGCCTTTCTCGTCGACGAAATGATAGTTATCCTTCTTCTTCGCCACGAACTCACCTTCGACCGGCATGGTGGTCATGGCCCATGTGTCCAGCACCTCAACCGTGAATTTCATGCCGTTGGCAATGCGGTCCTTGTAGAGTTCAAAGGGCCACGACGTCGGTGTCTGCTTGCCAAAATAGAGCAGATAGTACTCACCGAGTTTGCCGCCCATGTTTGAGTCCTGCCATTTGTCAATCGGGTCGATGCCGGTCGCCGGACTTTCCGCGAGCACCTGGCGGAGGAACGCAAGCCGTGGAGGACTCTGCCCATGGAGTTTACCCCCTTCGGAGGTCCACAGTATATGTTGTTCGTTCGTCACGACTTCGCCGTGGGTCACATAGGTGCCTGCGACGGTACCCTGCCAGAAGCGAAACACCATTTCCTCTGCGGAAAGGTTGCCCCAGCGCTTCCATATGTTCCCCTCGTATTTCACCTCGTCGTAAACGACCGGTTTACGATATACGTCGCGATACAACTCGGCGCGACCCGCATCTTCCACTGCCGACCCGTTTTGGATGCTAGCGTGCGTGACCCACGGTTGTGTGTTGTTGTAAATGAGGAAGCCATTGTGGATGGAGCGCGGGTGGCCGTAGGGATCCGCGGCTTGTAAGACGTGGAACAAACGGTCCCAATCCGACTCCTTCTTCTGCTTGTTGAAATCGTATTCGTTGGACAGTGACCACCAGACGTTGCGATAGGCGGCCAGGCGGCTGACGAGGTAGCGAACATACCGGTCATCCACTTCCACCGGCATACGGTCGAAACCCCAACGGCCCTTGTCGTAAGGATCGAATAGAATCAGTTCCGCCTCGATGCCCCGGTCGCAGAGATCGCCGACACGTTTTTCGAGGTGTTGGAAGAATCGCGGATCGAAGCGGGAAAAATCCCAGGACTTCGGCGGTGTCCCGGCAAACGGGAAAAGCGCCAGTTCGTTCGTGCTTTCCGGGTTATGTTTTGGAAAAATGCACATGCGGATCTTGTTGAAGGGCGCGGCCGCGAGACTGGCGAGTGTTTGCTCTTCCAACGCGTCCGCCATGTGCGCCCAGTTGTAAGAAGTTGTGCCAATCGGACGGAACGGCGAGCCGTCGCCATAAGCAAAGTGGTACGTGTTAGCTACCTGGACCGGCCCGTGGTTGCTTCCCGTGGGTGAGGTGACAACAAACTCACCCGTTTTCACGTCGAGTTCGGGCCGGTTACTGTGTGTCGTGTAGCGCCAGTGACCGGGCTTGTCAGGCATAAACCGTACTCGATAAATCCCATCGCCGTCGTAAAAGCCAACCACTTCGACCGTCGAGGTAGAGAACGAAAAGCGTGCAGAAAACTGGACATCCACAAAGGGATTGCCATTGGTCGAGCCAGAGAGCGGGATGTCAAAAACTCCCCACTGCTCGACCGTTCCGGCAGCCCCGTTGACGGACACGGCAAGCGAAACCAAAATCGCGAGACTGCCGAAACGGAATTTGAGACACCGGATGAATGCATGCGGCATGGCAACCAGAATGCATACAGGTTTGCGAATCGGATTTACAGCCCTATCTGCGAGCAATCAAAAAGTTCATCATAAGACGAGGTCGCTGCAGTGTCTACGACCAGCGATCCGGCACCGGAGGCGGAATTCAATCGAGAAACGAATTTTGCGTGGCAGCTCCAACAAGAATTCTCTGGACAGGCACTCAGTTGTTTGTTACTCAAAGCGGCCGAAGAAGCAGGCGAGTGCTTCTTGTCTTACACTCTGTTCCCGTCGGCAGGGTCCAAATGCGAGGTTTGGATTGATAGCAAGAACCGAGACGACTGCTGAACGAATCAGACGTCATTACGCGACGACGGTCTCCCAGATGAGGTGTCCCCACCACTACAAGAATGCTCGGGTTGAGGTCGAAGACGAAAGACTCAACACTTTCTACATGGACGTTTTCGCCTGCTGCGAGGAGTTTGAAAGACGTGTCCGTGAATCGCTGAGGGACGCGCGCTAGGGACGATCTAACAAAAAACGGCTTCTTCGGCCATCAGGGGATCAAGCGAATACGATAGAACTGAAGCGGCGCGTTGGTGACGGCGCCCGGGTCGAGGTAGTTCGTCGTCGTCAGGCCAGAGCCCGTGATGATAATATTGCCGCTGATATTCGAATAGCTGCCACCGAGGGCAGGTGTGGATTCCACGGCGGACGTCATGCCACCGACCGACTGCCACGAGACAAGCACGTCTGAACCCTGCAGGGTAACTGCCGTAACGTGGAACGGGGAGTTATTGTCCAATGGATTCGTTCCCAACTGGAATTCCTGCAAGTTCGAAAGATCATCGCCGTCAGGATCCGCAGCAGCAACGGTGTTGTCGAATGGACTAAAGCCATACTGTTGCTTCCAGCCGTTGGGAATCCCGTCACCGACCTGGCTGCTGTTCGGGTTGAGAAGCGGCTGCACGGACAGTTCAACCTGGTTGGTGTCAGTGGCGCTGCAGGTATCGGTCGCCTTAACTTTGAAGAAGTAGGTAATCGGGCTGTTGCTCCCCGGATACAGGGAAATGAATGCCGACAGGGCGTTGGTGGTCAACAGCGGGTTGATCTCGCCTCCGCTATTGGTCGCTTCGTATACGCCGTAGGTAAAGGGTGGGGAACCCGATGCAGCGGACCAGGTCAACGTTGCGCCTTCGACGGCCGGGGTAACAGTGCCCGGTCCTGCAAAAAGAGGTGGGCCAAGGTAGGTAAATCCGTTGGTAAGTGTTGTCGGAGGTTGGTTCGTACACTTGAGTACTATGTTGTACGTTCCAGCTGCATTGGCACCCGTGATGGCTGTTATCGTATTGGTATTCACAACCGTGACAGCGGTGGCGTTCACACCATTGATGGTGACCGTCGCGGTGTTTTGGAAATTGGTCCCGGTAAGAGTAATCGCCGTCCCGCCGCTCGCGCAGCCATTGCTGGGCGCGACAGACAGGAGTAATGGGGGGCCCAGTGGTGGCGCTGGACCATCCTGGTAAACGCGAATGTAATCAATCTGCATGTCACCGGGGAATGTAGTCGCGGCGTTAATCGTCGCAGTGCCGGGATTGCCCACGAAATTGCCACCAACAGCCAGGTTCATGATGATGTAGAACGGATGATTAAAAGGCGCCGGGAACGGGCCAATGGAACTCGACCAATTGTTTATAGTCCCGCCATTGCTGTAGAGGACCGTGTTACTATCGATGGAAACATGGAAGGAATTGGTGTTCCATTCGGTAACGTAAGTATGAAAATTGGTGTTGGCGTCTCCTGACGGGAAAGTATATCTCACTTGAGCTGATATGTCGACGCCCTGATTACCGGCGCCATCCTTGTGCAGGGTAAAAAAGTTTGTCAGCGGAGTAGCTCCCTTACTCTCCACCATGTCGATCTCTCCGCACTCAGGCCATGAGTTGGTAGGCCCGGTAGTACCTGAATAATTGGTTGCCAGCATCCAAATCGCCGGCCACCAATACGGAGATCCCCGGGGGAGCCGGGCGCGGACCTCAATCCGCCCATATGTAAGCGAGAATAGACCCAATGTTCTTAGCCGGGCAGAACTATAGGGGGCACCCCCTCCCACGTCATTGAGGGCGACTATGTGGAGCACACCATTCGAGACGAAAGCATTCTTGGCGGCGGCGGAGTAGGTCTCCTTTTCATTGTTGCCCCAGCCCCCACCCGCAATGCTGCTGGTATTGCCCAGATCAAACCCCCACTTTGTGGTATCCACATTAGTGCCGGCACCGTTGAATTCGTCGCTGAAGACGAGGTTGGTAACCGCGTAAATGGAGGAAGTCCAACTGCTAAAGAGCCCGAAGACCAATAGAGCGCAGACGGCGAGTGATGACAGCGATTTCTTAATCCCGAACGACATTACATAAACCCTCGAAATTCCCACTATGCAAACGATTGTAATAAACAAGCGATTCATAAGGCAAGTCTAATCGATTCAACACATCAATCCCGTCCCGTCAACGGAATACTATATCACTGGACACGAAAGCTTTCCGAAGTTTTTTACGGACCTTTGAATCTGGTCCGTACCTCATAAAGCGAGCTGCGCGCTGTGATAAAAAGAGTTCGTCGATCTTTGCCGCCGAACACGAGACTGGTCGGACGTTCCGGCACTTCAATCAAGTCGACCTGCTTGCCTGACCGGTCGAAGACGAAGACGTTGCCGGCTGCGACATAAACATTTCCATCGGTGTCGGTTGTGATGCCAGCCTCGCCCTCCTCGGCAAAAAGCCTGGCGTTGGCAAGCGTGCCATCGGGCAGCACGCTGAAAGCCCACGTCTTCTGTCCAAACTCGTCAGCTACGTAAAAGGGCTGATTCGTCGGGGCCGCGGCCAATCCGTACGCCCGGGTCAAATCGGTCGTTGAAAAGAAGACTCTCGTCGGGCGGGAGTTCCGTGGATCTTCCACGGACGGGATGAAGGTGGTGCCGTCGGGCGAGAGATAGTGCAGTGGCGCCGGCTGGGTGTTGACCTTTATGAAGTCGTGCGCATCGCGCCAGCGGCTAATCGGCAGAACCGGCACAAGCCCAGGACGCGGAGCCGCAGCCACGGGCTGGAGAACGGTGATCTCGTCCTCATGGCCACCCGGCTGAAACGCATACACCTGGCCTAGGCGTGTCACGACCAGAAGATTGCCAGACTTGTCGAACACCAACCCAACCGGTTCCAGCGGGCTGTCGCGGAGAAGCGTCACGGCATGACTTTCCGGCGCCCACCGGTAGATGCGCTGAAAACGCGCATCAATGAAATAAACATTTCCCGCGGCATCGACTGTGGCTCCGTCGATATTATTAAACCCACCGGCAAGTTTCTCGACCTTCGCCCCGGGTGCCAGAACTAGTGACTCATGTGTCGGTGGAGTTTGAGGCGGATTGCCGGAAATGTTCAGGGATGCGATCTCTCGCGAACGAGTTTCCACGTTGTGAGTTTGGTCGAAAATGGTGTTGTCGAATGTGAACTTGCCGGGGCTGTAAACGTGAACGTTGCGAAAGCGAATGTCGCGGGAGGAGGTGAGTTTCACCGCATACGGGAATGGAGCGTTGCTGGCAACGCGGTAGAGGTAGAGATTGGCGAACGTGATATTCTTCGAGTTGTCGATGTCCACAGGCAGGCAGTTGGGGCCTTCCCCGCGCTCCTCTTCCATTTGCAGGGCGTAGATCTGCCAGTTGGAGACATTGCGCAACTTCACCTCGTTGCGGACGTGGTGCTCGCTGGACATCGCATAGATACGGCCTTCGGTCACGGTATCAGAAATGTAGACGCCAGCCTGGGCGAATGAGTTCGGCGTCCAGATGTCCTTAAAAGTTCCGCCGCCGCCGTCGGTAATCCAAAGGCTCCAGTACTGGGAATCCCATCGTCGCGCCGCGTCGGGATCGCCGGTACGGTTATTGTTGTAAACTACCAGGCGTGTGCCGTCGGGATTGTACATACCATGGCCACCGAGGAAACGGACATCATTCATCAACGAATCCTTCCCGGCCATCCACTTGGCGGCCACCGCGCGACTGTTGATCCCCGTGTCCAAGCCGATGCCGGTGACAATATTGGATCCACCTTTGGGAGTTTCGAGCAACGGTTTGGGCCCGCCAAGGCCCACGAACGCGGGTGTGGAATCCGTGAGCACAAGTTGTGTCGCGAACGGATGCAGGCCGACGAGGACAGTATCCGGATTGAGCGTGAGCGTATCGGTCACGCGATAACGGCCCGACGGCAGGTAAATCGCGCGATGTTTGGCGATGGCTTCCTTGAATGCCGTTGTGTCATCTGTCTGTCCGTCGCCCTTGGCGCCGAGCGCCCGGATATTGGCCCACGTGTCGGCGGGAGGCAGTGCGGGGATGTCTGACTTGACCGGTGGCGGTAGCGACGGCAATGGGACAGTCTCACAAGTGGTTTTGATTTCCGGCGTGGCGCCAAGATCGGCGATGTGCAGGCCGTGCGTGAATACCTTGACCTGATACACCGAGCCGGTGCCCACAATTGTCTTCCCGCTTTCACGGAAGCTAGCGAGAACCGGGACGCGCGCGCAGATGACATTCTCGAGGTTGATCTCGGTCCGTGCGTTGTGCTCGTCGCTAATGATCAGCGCTGGACCCGTAACGTCTTCCAGGCGCGAATCCTTCATCCAGAGTTCCTCGGCGCGGTCTTCGCGGACGGCGATAGCGGTGGGCACGCTTTTGAACTGGTTGCGAATGATGGTGAGCCCGCCTTCCTCGGTCTCAATGGCTGCTTTGCGCTGGCCTTCAAACGAGGAGTCGATCAGCAGGAACGGCCAGCTGGGTGAGGGTTTGTGCATTGTGATGCCGAACTCACCTCCAAAGAAATGCAAGTCTTCTGCTTCGTTGCCCACTTCCTCGATGCCCGCCCGGCCCGAGCCGATGCGAAAGTCGATATGCGCAAGGTAGGAGTGCTGCGCCACGTGAAAGCGGATACCCACGGCGGCCGGGTTGCCGTCCCGAATCTCAATGTCGATATTGCTCATCCCGGTGTAGAACGTGCCCGGGTTGGCATCGCGGATGGGCAGGTCCTCTTTCGGCCGGTCGCTCACGAAATGCACCAGATACTTGCCATCGCCCTCCTGAAAGCCGGGGGTATTCTCGCCAAGAATAATGACGGGCCGGCGACTGCCATACCCGATGAGGCGGATGCCATTCCAGACATGAACGGTCTTGCCGAGGCGATATTGCCCCTCGGGAATGAAGACGATGCCCTGGTGGGCCGTTTCCTGGACACGGTCGATGGCCTGCTGCAAGGCGTCGGCGTCGTCCGCGATGCCATCGGCATGCACCGGGAAGTTCTCCCGCGTGAAATAAGCCGCTTTGGGGTCGTCCAGTCGGGTTGGGTAATAGGAAGCCGCATGCATGGGGATCGCGACCAAAATTGTGGAAAAAATCAACGCAATACGTTTCGGATTCATGATCGGGAGGTTTACGCTGGCCAGATCTTGCGGCCGCCTCCCGGTGGAGTAACGGAATCGATTTGCTGACGTTCCGCCGGCGTGAGTGCGGGCAGGAGACCCGCCTTCACATTCTCGCGCGCCTGCTTGGGCGAACGCGCGCCGGGGATGACCGTCGCTACGGCGGGGTGATCAACGACAAAACGCAGCGCGAGTTGGGACAACGTGCGACCGTTCGCGAGCGAGCGCAGGCGTTCGACCTTGTCGAGGTCTTCCAGGAATACGCGTCGCTCATCAGGGTTTTCGTGCCAGTTGCGACGAAAGTCACCCTCGGAGAATCGCGTCTCGGAAGTGAATTTACCCGCGAGAATGCCCATCGCCAGGGCTCCGCGAACAATCACGGCGATGTTGCTCGTCTGGCAATACGGGAAAATCTCGCTCTCCGGCGTTCGATTAAGGAGGCTGTAGTCAATCTGCAACGTCGCGCACTGGCTATTGCGGTTGAACTCCTTGATGAAAGCGAAATCGCTCGAGCTTAGGCCGTAGGCGCGCACCTTTCCGTCGCGCTGCAGCCGCTGGAAGCCCTCGATAAAGATGTCCGTGTTCGGCTCGCGATAGAAAATATGGTTCTGGATCAGATCGATGCGGTCCGTCTGTAACCGGCGCAGGCTCCCCTCGACACCCGCGATCAGTTTGTCCACGCTATCGTACTGAGAGCGGTTGTTCTTGCCGTCATAGCCGGCCCAACCGATCTTGGTTGCCACCACAAATCGCTCCCGCCGCCCCCGCATGGCTTTGCCAAGCAATTCCTCACTGTGGCCATTGCCATAGACGTCGGCGGTGTCGAAAAAGTTGATACCGGCTTCCAGTGAGGCGTCAATGGCGCCGAGTGCCTGCTGGTCATCTACCGGTCCCCAACCTCCGCCGACTGCCCACAAGCCGGTTCCGATGACGGAGATCTCAATCCCGGATTTTCCCAAGCGACGGGTCGCCAGTGAACTAATCATGCACTGGATTCAGATAAGAATTGTGCTGTTGCAATGTGAGCATGAAAAACGTCCACGATTTAGGTGGACGTATGCCATTCAACAGTGGGCCAATGTTGGGAGAGCCCGCCGCGCGGCTGGGCCCTCCCACACAAAAGCTTGAATTACGACTTGCGCTTGCGTCCGAACGCAACGGCGCCAAACAATCCAAGACCGACCAGCGTCACGGTCGTCGGTTCGGGTACCGCCTGGGTGAGCGACACATTGTCGACGTGCATTGATTCCGCACTGCCAGCCGCTGCTCCCGTCGTGCAATCGAACTCGATTTCCAGATGATTCACAGTCGCCGGAGCCGTGAACGAACCAGCGAACGTGTGCCAATTGCCGTCGTTGGCAACGTTAGGCTGAAGCAGTCCGGGGCCTTGATCGATAACTCCGCCAACCGAGTTTACGTCCCATATATGAACGAAGAAGACTCCGCCGTTAAGCGAACTACCAAACTTCAGATCGAACGAATAGTTCACCAATCCGGGGACCGCGCTGCCGTTCGGCGTGCTCTGCTGCAGCGCCAGGTTGTTGGCTGCAATCGAATTGGTCATGTACGCATTAAACGATCCGGCTGCCGAAGGACCGTTATCCGGAGTCTGGACCGTAATGGTGGCCCCTACGCCCGTACCCAATGTCAACCAACTCGCCGTAGTTCCGGTTTCAAAGCCGGGGTTCGCGATAAGGTTTGCCGCCGACACTTCGCCCACGGCAAACAGAAACGCCACCGCGCATACTGAACTTCCGATGAATTTACTGATCCCATTCATTTTGCTACCCTCACCTTTCGCCTCTTTTTGTTTTTCACTATCCCGTCAGCGGCTCGCAACCGCTGAACAAGTTTCTGTTATAACCACCGCATCCGTAGTAGGATACGCCTTCGACCACTCAAGCTCTTTGGCCTCCTTTCAGGATGATAATTGACCGGCAGGAGACAGGCCAAATCGCTTCGTTGTTAAGACAAATAGCTCCCATGTGCCTCATCCCACTGCTGGTTTAGCTGAAAACACTCGCTTCAATGCAAATGATTGCAGAATGGCGGGATACTGTCAACCATATTCGCCAGGCCTTTGCTGGGAAAACGCGCTTGACGTGCCGCTGGTGGCATAGGATGAAAGAGGCTCGCAATAGCGAGTTTTATGAAATCCGTTCGCTTGGGAATCATTGGCCTCGGCAATATGGGCGTGGGACATGCCGATAACATCATGTCCGGCAAGATCAACCGTTGTGAAGTCGCCGCCGTATGCGATCCAGCCCCGGAAAAAGTCGCGCGCTTCCCGCAGGCCAAAGGCTTCACTCGCAGTAACGAACTGATTCGTTCCGGTGCCGTCGATGCCGTGCTCATTGCCACACCGCACTTCGACCATACCGTCAGCGGCATCGACGCCTTGCAGGCCGGCCTACATGTATTGGTGGAGAAACCGATCTCCGTCCAGAAGGCCGACTGCGAACGGCTTATCGCCGCGCGGAAAGACCCGAAACTTATCTTCGCCATCATGTTTCAACAGCGCACCGACCCTTGCTACAAGAAAATTCGTGAACTTATCCAGGCTGGCGAACTCGGTCAGATTCGCCGGATCAACTGGATCATCACTAACTGGTTTCGCCCCGAGGCGTATTACAAGCTCGGTAGTTGGCGTGCGACCTGGGCCGGCGAGGGGGGCGGTGTGCTGCTCAACCAGTGCCCCCACAATCTCGATCTTTTCCAGTGGTTCTTCGGGATGCCGAAGCGCGTGCGCGGATTCTGCGGACTCGGTCGCTATCACGACATCGAGGTGGAAGACGATGTGACCGCGTGCTTCGAATACGCCGACGGCGCGACCGCCGTATTTATCACGTCCACAGGCGAGGCCCCCGGCACAAACCGGCTCGAGGTCGCCGCCGAAAACGGGCGACTGGTGTTTGAGAACGATGTGCTCAGCTTCACCCGGAATGAAACGCCGATGGGCGAGTTCAGCCGCGCCGCAACCAAACCTTTTGCGGCTCCAGCGACCAGGGAGTTCAAGTTTACTTTCCCCGACCGTGGCGGCCAACACGTCGAGGTGCTGCAGAATTTCGTCGATGCCATTCTCGATGGCCAACCACTCATCGCGCCGGCACCCGAGGGAATTCATTCGGTCGAACTGGCCAACGCCATCGTGCTTTCTTCGGCCCAAAACCAGACCATTGAACTGCCACTGGACGCCGCCGCCTACGAAGAATTTTTGCAAGGCAAGATCGACACCTCACGATTCAAGCGGGGAGCCAAACGCCCTCCCGGCGTGATCACCGACGATCTGGCCGCCTCCTACAAACGATGAGAATTCAACAAATTGCCGCTCAACTGTACACCGTCCGTGATTTCGCGAAGACGCCGGCCGAAATCGCCAAGACGCTGAAAAAAATTCGCGCGATCGGTTACGAAGCTGTGCAAATCAGCGGCCTCGGCCCGATGGAGGAAACCAAATTGGTCGCCCTGCTCAAGAACGAGGGCCTGACCTGCTGCGCGACACATGAAGATGGGAACATGATCCTGAATGAGCCGCAACGTGTCGTCGAGCGGCTTCAGAAACTGGCTTGCCAAATCACTGCCTACGCCTGGCCTGCCGGGATCAAGTTCGACACACTCGCCGATGTGAAAACGTTTGCGGCGCGGCTCAATGCCGCGGGCGAAGTGCTCCATGAGGCAGGGCAGGTGTTGTGTTATCACAACCACCAAATCGAGTTCCGCCGGTTGGGCGGCAAGCCCATTCTGGAAATCCTCTTCGACGAAACCGACCCCCGCTACTTGCAGGGCGAGCCGGACACGTATTGGGTGCAGAATGGCGGCGGTGATCCCGTCGAATGGTGCGACCGGCTCAAAAATCGGCTGCCGATTCTGCACATGAAAGATTACGCCGTGAACGCCGAGAACAAGCCGACCTTCGCGGAGATCGGCAACGGCAATCTGAATTGGAAGCGAATCATCGCGGCCGCAGAAGCGGCTGGCTGCGAATGGTTTTGCATTGAGCAGGACACCTGTCCCGGCGATCCCTTCGACTCACTCCAGCAAAGTTTTGTCTTCACCAAAGAGAATCTATGCTCGGCCTAGCCGCGTTCGCCGACGAGATCTCGCCGGACTTGGATGTCCAGATAGCCGAGTGTAAACGACAAGGTGTCACTCACGTTGAGTTGCGCGGCGTGGATGGCAGGAACGTCCTTGATTTCGACAAATCGATGCGCGCAGAAATCAAGCAAAAGCTCACGGACAACGGCCTGGGCGTGATTGGCATCGGTTCGCCTATTGGAAAGGTCAAGCTGAGCGAGCCATTCGGGCCGCATTTCGAGCGTTTCAAACTCGCCGTCGAGCTCGCGGAATTCTTCGACGCGCCGTTCGTTCGCATCTTTAGCTACTACGGAGCTTTCCCGAACGGACGAGCGAAAGTCCTGCATCGCCTTCAAGAAAAGATCGACTATGTCCGGTCCTGCCGTCCGGTCCTCCTTCACGAAAACGAGCGGCACATCTACGGTGAACTTGGCGCGTCATGCCTCGACCTGCACCAGAACCTCGACTCGCCCAAGTTCCGTGCGGCCTTCGACTTCGCCAACTTCGTCCAGGCCGGTGAAGACCCCCTCGACAACTGGCCGCTCCTGAAACCGTACACGGTGCATATCCATATTAAGGACGCCCTCCTCGACAGCGGCAAGGTTGTACCGGCGGGCGAGGGTAATGGACACATTGCCGAGATTCTGAAGGATGCCTGCGCAAATGACTATAAGGGATTTTTGAGCTTCGAACCACACCTGGCGATCGCAGGACAATCTTCCGGCTTCAGCGGGCCCGAACTTTTTGGGGTGGCGGTCAATGCGTTGCGCAAACTCGCACGCGAGAACGCCATTCCGTTGGCATCCTAGTTGCCAACTCAACTCTGGCTCAGTCGCTTCTTTGGCTCGGTAAACAATAGCTCATGGGCTTCTCGGAGAATTTCCGGGATCCTTGAAGCGAACGGGCTTTCAGAGATGGCCGATCGGAGTTTTTGTTCGTCGGTAATCTTGCTGACCATTTCACCCGGGAACCAATGGCCCGCATTGCCCAGTAAATTATATCGCATCTTCCCCCACTCCACGAGATCGAGGGATTTCACATACATCCAGAGCCGCAGGATTTCGATAACATTCACCTGGTCGGGAGCTTCCGAGTACTCCGGTAAACCCTCGGTCCAATGCGAGCACCAATCGGCTCCGAGCACCCGTTCCATTTCCGTGCGCAAACGGCGTTCCACGGGCGCAATCGTTTCAGCTTCGCGACCGTAGAACTCCAGCGCGGCAATATGCTCATCGAAATCGGCGGGACGCGCCGCGCCGCAACTGAGCGTGTGCACTTCGGGTCGCGCGAGGCAATAGAGGTCGTTAAACTGTATCGGCGTCAGTGGCGCACACAACTCCGCCATTTTCGCCGGGCGATTCTGCAACATGCCGCCTTTGTCGTTCGGGCTGATGATGAACACGCCCATGTCGTGTTTCGTCGCCGCCTGCACCGACGACCAATTCAGTGGATTAACGAAGTACCAGTGCAGGTTGACGTAATCGAATTGGCCCGATTCGATGGCCCTGGCAATCACGCGCGGTACGGCGTGCGTCGAGAATCCGATGAAACGGACGCGGCCTTCCTTCTGGAGCTGTCGGGCGACCTCAAGACAACCGCCGCGACGCATGGCAAAATCAAGCACCTCTTCGTTATTAATACCGTGGAGGCCCAGCAGGTCAACATGGTCGAGTTGCAAGTTTTCCATAGATTGGTTGAACGTGGCCAGGAATTCCTTCGGATCGGCGCACGGGCTGACTTTCGTTTGGATGATCATCCGCTCGCGCGGCAAGTGCGGCAGGATTTTGCCCAATTGCAACTCGGACGTGCCGTAACCGCGCGCGGTTTCAATGTGGTTGATGCCCAACTCGAGCGCGCGATGGATGGTCGCTTCGAGGTTGGCCTGGCCCTCGGCGGTGATGCCGCTGGCATCCTCGTCTTTCCATGAATGCTGGTAGCGCATTCCCCCGCACGAAATGACGGGCATGGAGAGGTTGGTGCGGCCAAAGCGCCGGTATTTCATCGGGGTCTGCATGTTATTCCGTTGGTTCGTCTCTATGGATGCGACCAGCCGCGACTTCCTGCCGGAATTTCTTTCTCCGGTAAAAGGCCTTGAGCCGTCCCGCAAAATACGGTCCGAAGAACAGTAGATAATTGGCGTACATGGCCACCAAATACAAACGGCTCAACATCGTTCCGAAAATCAGAAAAAAGACAATGCCAGCAACCGACAACCACGCCAGCCATTTCATTTTTACGGGAAGGACGAAAAACAAAAGGATTTGCATCTCTGGCGCAATCGTCGCGGCGGCCAGAAAAAGCGTCGATCCAAGCTCCACGGTGCTGTAGATCCGCACTTGAAAGGTGCAAGAAAAAGCAATGGTTAGTAGCACCGCCACCAACACATATAATGTGGTGCGGAACTCGCCCCACTCTTCTTCAATGATATTGACGATGAAATACAGAAAGTAGAGCGCCAATACCATCCACAGCGCGCTCAGTGTCTGCGGTACCGCCAGAAAAGTGATCAATCGCCAGACCTCGCCCTTTAGCACCAGCGAGGGATCAAGAATGAGAAGCCCGATCGCGTTCGGATTGGCCAACGTCAGAAAAAAACCGCAGACTTGTGCCGCGACAAGGTACAGGGCGAGGTTGGGGATTCCGAAACCCGGCATCCGGCGGTCCAGCCAGTCAATCCACTTCGGCGTTTGGCCGTAAAGCATGCCCGCAGTTTACCTGTCGAGCCGGGGTTGTCACGACTGGAAATCACGACCGACTGGGCGCCACCGCCGGCACTCGATGGACCCGATGCTATTGCCGGGCACGCGCTTGCCGCCGGCGGGCGGCGCAGAGAGTGGTGATGCCGCTCAACCACAGCAGAACGACACTCGGCTCGGGTATGACCGCAAGCTGGTGTATCCCGTTGAGGGAGTTATCGAAGTTCGGATTCCCCTCGAGTTGGACGTTGGCCATGCTCCAGCTGTTGGAATTGATGAAATAGAGCTGCACATTACTTCCGATCAGCAGCAATGAATTCGACCCGAGGAAGAGATTGTCCAAATAGAGGGCGGCTTCGAACCCGTCATTCGTACCGGGGCCCAGCGTACTGAACGCGTCGGTCACCCGTACGGTGGTGAAGTCCGAGATTTCCAGCGTGCCGAGCGCAAAGTTGTTGCTGTACTGAGGGAGTGAGAAGGGATCGGCGTTGAGGCCTTCGATCCGGTTCGTGGCCATCGACGCCGCCGGTCCGAAGTCGTGGCCCGCGGCGGCAAATACCTGTGTGAGACCCAACGTATTGGCGAACACGAAATCACTGGCCCGGGTGTCGTATTGGGACTTGTTGGTGCTCACGTTGATGAAATTGGCCGCCGTCGTCGCGTTGTTGGTGAAGATGTACACGTCGCCAGCGCTGGACTGTATGAACCCGCTGCTGGTGACCGTGTACGTGTTCTGGAAAACATTGATCGTCGGATCCGTGATCCACGCACCACTGTTGACGACAGCGCCCGAGAACGTCCCAACGCTATGGACCATGTTCAAGGTGCCAGCATTGGTGAAAGTGCCGTTGATGGCGAGGCTGCCTGTGTTGGCAGCGACAACGCCGCCGGCGAGGTTGACCAGGGAATTGTTCAAGGTGAGCACCTGGCCGGGATTGTTCACCAGGACCTGGCCACTGTTATAGACATTGGGACTAATGGTGCCGAAGCCGCTGATGACTTTGGACGCGTTATTGCTGATGGCGCCGCCGATGACCGTGCCACCCGAGACAGTGAGCTGGCCGTTGTTCAGCCATGCTGTGGTCCCATTGATAGCCAATGTTGCACCCGCGCTGGCTTCCAGGATGCCTGCCGCCTGATTGCCAGCCAATGTTTGCACGAACAGCAACCCGTTCGTGGCGCGAATATAACCGGTATTAGCCAATGTAGCGCTAATGGTACCGGCCCCCGACATTGTTCCAAAATTATTTACCCCGGGACCGCCGTTGATGATTCCGCCGCCCATCGTGGTCAACGCGGTGAGGTTCATCTGCCCACCGTTGACGGTGACCGTCTTGGCGTTGCCGATCACCATGTTCGCAGAGATGGTACCGTTGCCCGTGACCGCGCCATCCACCGTGAATGTGCCGCCCGTGAGGACGCCGCCATTGATGGTGACCGTGCCCGCGTTCCCGTTGCTCCAAGCGGAGGCTACGTTGAGGGTGCCAAGGATATTGACGAGGCCGTTCTGGAGGGGGATGGCCGTCAATGTCAATGTGCCTCCGCCGGAAGCAGTGATGGTCGCGCCGCTGTTGTTGATGACAGACGAACCGATTGTGCCCGACCCGCTGACCCTGCCCGCGTTGGTCAGAGCACCGCCGAGGAGCGTGCCGTTCACCAGGTTCAGTGTGCCTGTGTTGCGCCACGACAGCGCCGCATTCAGGGTGCTGGCATCCAGGAGCATACTTCCGGAATTGAACATCGCCGAGGAGATCGTGCCCACGCTGCCGTTGAGCGCGCTGAACGTACCGGCGTTGGTGAACACGCCACCGATAATCAGTTGCCCGAGGTTGGCAGTAATCACGCCGCTGTTAAACACTGACCCGCCATTCAGCGTGAACGGCGCTGCACCGTTGTTGACCAGGATGGCGCCGCCCGCGTTGACCACAACGGCGCGGCTGACGGTGCCGGTGCCGCCGAGCGTCGCGCCGGAGTTCACGGTGACTGTTCCTCCGGCGTTGTTGAGCGACCCATGCACCAGCAGTGTGCCCGCCGCGACCGTTGTCTGGCCCGTGTAACTGTTCGCCCCCGCCAGCGTCTGCGTCGCGAGGCCCTGTTTGGTCAGGCTAAGCGGACCAGCGATCGTGCCGGAGAAGACAAACGTGTTGGTGTTGAGGATGGTCAGCGAGCGCGCGATGGCCGTGCTGTTGGTCACGGTCCCCAAGTCAGCCAACCCGCCAATCACCTGGTTCACGTTCATATCGAATGTGCCCGCGTTGCCGACGGTTAATTCATTGGTATTGGCCAGGCCGTTGCCGCCAGTGACGACGCGGAGCAATCCCTCGTTGATCGTCGTGGGACCGCTAAACGTATTGGCGCTGGCGCTGAGGACAAGATTGCCCATACCAAATTTCGTGAAGCCGTTGCTGCCGCTGATATTGCCGGCCAGCGTACCGGTATTGCCGCTACTGACAAAGACCAGCGCTTCAGCCGAATTGAACGCGAGATTCGGACTGACCGTGAAGTTGCCGCCGATGATCAACCCCCCACTGCCGTCGGTGATGGTATGTTGCCCGCCGGTGCTGGCGATGTCCTTCAGAGCGCGCAACGACCACAGGCTCAAATCGTGGCTCACTTGGTTTCCGCTGGAGCCTTGCACCAGCACGTTGTTGGTGGCGACAGCCGTATCGATATCGGCTACGGTGGCGACAGCGTCCACCAAGCCGGTCGAGCTTCCCGACCGCACGTAATTCAGGAACGTGTTGTTTGCCACATCCACAAAATACGCGGCAACCATGCCATTGCTGGTGGCCAGCGGGCTGTTGACGACCAACCGCGCGGCGTTGACGCTGCCACTGAGTACGATGCCCGTCAGTGTTGCGCTCGGATCAATGTCCAGCGTGGCCCGGCCGACGCGGGTCAGGTTACTGTTGATGACGAGGCTGACGCCGCCTCCCTGATCGGTGAGGGCTATCTGGCTTCCGCCAGCAAAACTGACATTGCCCACGGTTTCGGCCGCAGCGTTACTGCTGGCAATGCCGCGGAGCATCAATGTCGAGCCATTCAGCGCAATCGCTTGTGAATCGCCCCAACGATCGTAACTGCTGCCATTGGTCTGGCCGGTCTGATCGATAAACAACGTGCTGCCGGGCTGGAAGACCACGTTGTTGGTGTTGCCGACCATCGAACCGTTCACACCGCTAATGGCCAGCGTGCCGTAGTTGTAGATCGTCGCCGCGCCAAACGGTGTGCCGCCCTTGACCGTCGTGACCAGCGTGGCCAATGAGCCGACGGTCATGTCCGCAGAGCCAGTGTAGGCATTGGTCGCGTTCATACCGACCGTCCCGCCGTTCATCGTGAGCGTGCCGCTACCGAGCGCACCCACCGCGTTGGCGTTCAACACGCCGCCATTGACCGACGTGGCGCCGCCGGTCATGGTGTTGCTGGCGTTGAGATTGGCGGCACCGCCGTTGACCGTGAGAGGGGCCGAGTCCAGGGCTCCGGTCGCATTGGCGTTGAGTGTCCCGGCGTTGACGACCGTGCCGCCCGAATAGCTGTCGGCCCCGATCAGGTTGAGAGCGCCGGTACCGTTCTTCGTCAGGCTGTGCGAGCCGCCGGTTTCGGCTATGGAACCGATGGTGACGTTGGTGTTGCTTCCATCGAACGTAATGTCGCCTGTGAGTGCGGGATACGCGTTGCTGATCGTGATGCCGGAAGTGCCATTGAATACGATCAGCCCTGCCGTCGGCAGTGCGACGTTGGCGCTGTTCAATGTCAGGGCCGCGTTGGCTTCGACGATGGCGCCGCTGTTTAAAGTGATGGCGTTGCCTGGGTTTTGCGCGCTGACGTTGAACCGCAATGTGCCGTTGGTGTTGACCGTGATCACGGCGGAGTCCAGCGCCGTCTGAAACTGGCTTTGGAGTACGCCCGTGCTGTTAACGACGATCGTGCCGCTGTTGATCGCGTTGCTCGCACCGCCCGAGACGATCCCGCCGTTGATGATAATGACCGCGCCGCTGATGCTGCTGGAGGCGTTGGCGTTGATCGTGCCGGTATTCAACACGATGTTGGCGCCGGTCAGAGAACCGCCCGAATTGATGGTAATCGTGCCGGAGTTCGTCAACGCCCCGCTGACCTGGAACACGCCCGTAGTGACGATGTTTATGGTCCCTGACTGAGTCGGCACGTCGAACACCAGCAACGTGCCGTTGGTGGCCGTCATCGTGCCGAGGTTGATGAACTGGTTGGAAATGGTTCCAAAGCCCGTGAGGCTGGCACCGGCGTTGTTGGTGGTGGTGCCCCCGGCGAGTATTCCGCCGCTCATGAGAATCGTGCCGGCGTTGGCCCAATTGGGGGCTACGTTTAGCGTGCTGGCGGCAGCGATGGTGACGGTGCCATTCTGCGTGAAGGCACTCGCGACGCTGAGCATGCCGTTCGTGACGTTGACGCGGCGGTCGTTGACTAGCGCCCCCGTGAAGCTCCCGAATCCGGTGATTGTACCAAGATTTCGTGTCGGGCCGCCCGCAACCGTGCCACTACTGATCGTAGTGTTACCACTCAAGTTCAGTTGACCACCACTGACCGTGAGAGTTTTGGCCCCGAGGCTGAGATTGGCGGCAATGGTACCGTTGCCGCTTACAGTGCCGTCCACGGTGAACGTGCCGCCCGTGAGCACCCCGCCGCCGAGCACGACGGTACCCGCAGCGGAGTTCGCCCAAGCGGGAACGACATTTAGAGTGGCTGCGTTGGCGATGTTGACAGTGCCGTTTTGGACGGGGGCCAGTGCGAGCGTCAGCGTGCCGTTGGTCGCCGTCAACGTGCCGGAGTTGACAAGGAGACTTGAGATGGTGCCGACGCCTGTCAGCACCGAGCCGGCGGCGTTGGTGAAGTTTCCGCCAGCCAACGTCCCGCCCCGCAGATTCAGCATGCCGCCGTTCTGCCAGTCGGGAGTGACGTTCAACGTGCCGGAGGACATGATGTTGATTGTGCCGTTACCCGACGGCTTGGCGACCAGGTTCAACGTTCCGTTGGTGGCGATCAATATGCCGGAATTGACGAGGAGATTGGAGATTGTGCCGAAGCCGGTGACGGTGTGGCCGGCCAGGTTGGTCAGCGTGCCGTCCACGAGGAATCCGCCCTGCATATTGATGGAGCCGTTGTTTTGCCAATCCTGGGTCACATCGAGCTTGCCTGAGGTGGCGATGTTGACGGCGCCATTTTGCACGGGGGCACCAGCCAACAGCAGCGTGCCGTTGGTCGCGGTCAGTGTGCCCAGATTGACCATGAGATTTGAAATGGTGCCGAAGCCGATCACCGTGCCCGATGCCGTGTTGGTTGTATCGCCGTCAACGAGCGTGCCGCCGAGCATGTTCACGGTACCGTTATTTTGCCAGGCTTGGGCCACGTCGAGCTTGCCCGAGGTGGCGACGTTGACAGCGCCGTTTTGCACCGGCGCGGCGGTCACGGTCAATTTGCCGTTGGTCGCGGTGAGCGAGCCGCCAGCGGCGTTGACGAGCGATGCCGAGATCGTGCCCGAGCCTGAGAGAATCCCGGCGTTGGTCACCGTGGAGCCTGAGAGGAAAGCGTTCTGGAGGTTGGCGCTGCCGCGGAGCGTTGCGCCAGCGACCGAGTTGGTGAGCACGCCCGAGCCGCTAACGACCATCAGGGCGTTGGTCAGGATTCGGCCGTTTAGATCGAACGTGCCGGCAGTAATGCTGGCGGTGCCGGTGATGGTCGCATTGTTGTTGAGAAAGACCGTGCCCGAACTGACCAGGTTATTGCTGATCGCGCCCTGAAAGAAGAACGCGCCGGTGTTGGTCACCGTGCCTTTGAAGAACGTGTCGGTGGAGACAGAAATTGTGGCCGCGTTGGAAATACCGCCATTCACACTGGCGCCGGCAACGGTGTTCGTCAACACGCTGCCACCGGTAAGGCTCATCGCGCTGTTGAACAAATCCATCCCGTTCAGATTGAACAGGCCGGCCGTGATGCTGGCGACGCCGGTGATCGTCGCATCGTTGTTGAGTTTGACGGTGCCCGAATTGACGAAGCTGTTGCTGATGGCGCCCTGGAGGAAGAAAGACCCGGTATTGGTGATCGGGCCGTTGAAGAATGTATCGGCGGTGACGGCCACGACGTTGGCATTGCTGAGGCCGCCGCTAAACGTCGCGCCGGCCACGGAGTTGGTGAGTACGCCCAAGCCGCTGACGACCATCAGGCCGTTGGAGTACGTCTTGCCGTTCAAGTCGAACGTGCCGCCGCTGATGCTGGCCGTGCCCTTGACCACGGCATTGCCCGCTGACTGATTGATGGTCAGGCTGCCGGCGGTCTGCACGTAGTTGCCACCGACCACGGCGTTGAAGGCAACGGAGCCGGTGTTGGTGATCGAGCCGTTGACGGTCGGGGAATTGTTGTTGTCGAAAATGAGCGAGCCGCTGTTGAGGATGCCGCCGGTGATCAGCGGGTTGACACTGTTCTTAAACAGGCTGAAAGTGCCGGAGTTGACGACGTCGTTGCTGATGACGCCCTTCTGGAACCACGTGCCGGTGTTGGTGACCGGACCGTTGACGAACACATCGCTAAAGAACGAGACGGTGCCAGCATTGGTGATGCCGCCGTTGAGGGTCGCGCCGGTGACGCTGTTGGTGAGCAGGCCGCTGCCCGTGACCACGAACTGGCCGGCGGTGAGCTTGTTGCCGACGAGGTTGACCGCGCCGCCGCTGATGGTGGCGTTGCCGGTGATCGTCGCCGAGCCGCTGACTGTGAAGCTGCCGGCGGTTTGAATGAAGTTGTTGCTAACTGTGCCGCCAAAGTCCATGCGGCCCTGGTTGACGAGCAATGGGTTGATGAAGCCGCCGCCCTTGATGGTGCCCGCGGCAGCGTTGGTGATGCTGCCACCGATGACAGTGCCCGTCGCCGCATTGGTGAGCGTGCCGCTGTTGGTCCAGTCCTGGAGGTAATTGAGAATGCCATTGTTCGCTGCGCCAACAGTGCCGTTTTGCACGGGCAGACCACTCACGGTCAGTGTCCCATTGCTCGCGGTGAGTACGCCGAGATTCTGAGCAAGATTCGAGAGGGTGCCGAAGCCGGCCATTGTGCCGCTGGCGGCGTTGGTGACGTTGCCGCCGGCAAGCGTGCCGCCACGCAGATTGACAGTACCGGTGTTGCTCCAGGCGGGAACAACGTTGAGCGTGGCGAGCGATTCGAGGTTGACGATCCCATTTTGCACGGGTGCCGTCGTGACATTGAGGGTGCCGTTCGTAACCGTCAGGGTGCCGGAGTTGACCAGAAGATTGGAGAGCGTGCCGAAGCCGAGGACGGTCGCCCCTGCGTTGTTGGTGAGATTGTTGCCGACGACAAATCCGCCCGCGATCAGAACCGTGCCGCTATTGGCCCAGTTGGTCTTGGCATTGAGCGTCTGGTTGGAGACGTTGAGCGTTCCGTTGATGAGCGGGGCGACGTTGCTGATGATGAGGCCGCCACTGCCGCCGAGACTGAGGGTACCGGAACTGGCGAGCGTGAAGCCCCCAACCACGCTGGCGACCGCGCCCGTGACTGTCGTGGAGCCGGAGATGGTGAAGCGGTTGGTGGTGGTATTGTTAAGGATGAGTTGAGCAACCGTCGCGTTGCCCGCAAGCGTACCGGCGCTTGTTGCGTTGATATTGGTGGCGATCAGGGCACCGGTCAGGCCAAGCGGGCCGTTGATATTCAGGAAGCTGTTGCCGACACCGTTGGTGAAGACGATCGTGTTCCCTGACGCGGTCCCCGCCAGCGTGAGTGTACCGACGCCGGAGCCGCCGGAACCTCCCATCGTGAGGGTCTTGAAGGTGACATTGCTGGAGAATTGCAGGCTCAGGGCGCCGGATCCGGCGGTCCCTCCGAAATTGATCTGTCCGACCCCGTTGGTGAAGAACGCCATGCCGCTGACAATCACAGAGACATTGTCGTTGTTGGCGGTGCTGGCGTTTGTTAGACTCAGGCTGTCCGCAAAAAAGGTGCTCGAAGGAGCATTGGTGATGGTCTGGGTTTTGCCGTTTTGGTTGCTGGTCCAGACCATGAACACACTGTTGCCATTGGCCGGGGCTCCGCCGGTCCAATTGGCTGAGTCGTTCAGATCGAAGGTGCCGTTGCTACTGAACGTGCCCTGGTTCCATTTGACCGTAGCAGCAAGCAGTGTGTTGGCGAACACAACGGCCGCGCTTGCCCAAACGACAAATCTCCCTATGTAACCCCGAACCCTCATCTGACCTAGGCGGCGTGCCCTTCCCCGTTGCCGTTTCCGTTGGTGCCGTTGTGCCGGGAGACAGCTGCGCCTGCGGATTCCTGGAGAAGTTCGTGGGCGATGCGGGCGATTTTTTTGCGGTGCTTGATGACTGCGGGGTGGGTGATGCCGACTTCGCGGCCCGTTTCGCGGACGCCGCAGCCCTTCATTAGCAGGAAGAGGATCTGCTGTTGCTTGTCCGAGAGCCGCGGGATGATGCGGTTGGCGGTCTCATTGGTAATCAGTTCGCCCTGGATTTCGATCGCAACGGTCGTTGAGGAGTGAGAAGCGCTGTCGCCGCGCGGTTCACTATTGCCGGCGGCAGGGGCCTTCTCGTTAGGCGCACCGTTGCGGATGCGCTCAAGGTAATTACGCGCGTGGAATTCGCAGCTCTTCAGATACCAGCTCAACGTCTGGCCGGCTTCAGCCGTTTGGATTTGGACAAGGTGCACGAACATCTCCTGCATCAGGTCCATGTGAACAACTGGATCGGGAGTCAGCTTCCCCGCGATTCCATGTAATTGGCGGACAATCTGGTTTTCAGTCATAAAGAGCACCCTACCTCTGTTCGCAATTTTCGGTCATGCACGACAACAGGCGAAACGAAACCTGTCTGCAACCCGTACCTCAACGACACACCTCTCCAGGTAACCTCAACTATATTAGCGCCCGCTGTGCCAACAAAAATAAGGCTCTGGAGGTTACAGGATCATGACTGCGTAACCAACGGTTGGTGTGGGGGTTGCGCGACGGCGAAGTGGTCGAAGTATTTTGCCGGAGGGTGAATCCGCATCACAACGGGCCGACGGAGTGTTCACGAAGCTTTACACTCTGGACACCGGTGTCCAGTGCAATTGGACATACCGACTGTTCAGTTTGCTGAACAGTCGGTAACCGCTTTGGAAAACAGACGCGCCCGACCTTCCGAGGGGCCGTGCGTCTGCCTGGCTCTCCATCCCGCAACAACGGCGGAGTCGCGCCCGGTTACTCGGCGAACTTGCCGCAATCTGGCAATGGTCAAAGTCGTGTCCAAGCGGGGGCGAAGCAGGTGAACGCCTCCCAGCGCCCGTATTTCTCGTAGTTTGGGATGGACTCGTATTGGGAATATGGTATGGTACATTTTGCGGATAGCTCGTTATGGATGGACAAAAATACGGTAGTTGCAGAAAGTCGCGCAGACGGCAATCGGGTTCGTCGCTTGTCGAGTTTTCCCTGGTCGTGGTGCCACTGATGTTGCTGTTGTTTGGCATTATCCAATTCGGATTCATTTTCGCCGCGTACATGACGGTTCGAAATGCAACGGTCATAACTGCTCGATGGGCAAACTTACAGGTAACTCCGCCGCGTACCGTCGATGATATCAAGGCCTTCGCGAAACTACAGGTTCAGCCGATGTTGAATCCCAATAACGTGACCGCGGTCAACGTTAGTCAAACGAACGTTACGTCCGGCGTTACCAATACGAGTGTGGAGATCCAATATAACCTCCGTCTGATTATTCCGTGGGTCGTCCATGGCAGTAATGCTCCGAATACTTACCTCGTGAAGGCGACCAGCATCATGAGGTAAAATTACGCACCATGAAACGCAAACTGAAACACATTAGTCGGCGGGCCCCCGGAAGGGGGGAATCGGGTCACCACCTTGTCGAGTTTGCCCTGGTGGTACCGGTATTGGCATTGCTCCTGTGCGGTATTTGCCAATACGGTTTCATTTACGCCGCGAGCATGACGGTTCGAAATGCAACAATGACCGCCGCTCGGTATGCGATCCTGTCTGTAACCAATATTCCGACCATCGGTCAAGTCCAGGACTTCGCGGAGCACGCGGTTGCGCCGATGCTCGACCCCACTTTGGCAACGGCGACCGTGAATACCAATGTCACAGTCGGTGGCGTCGGCGGGGCGACGAGCGTACAAATTCAGTACGATCTGCCACTGGTCATTCCCTGGGTCCTCCGTGTCGCTAGAGGCACTAATGCTCCGGTTAGTTCCATCAGCTTGACCGCAACGACCATCATGAGATAATCACATACGCAACAGGAGAGCTTATGACTGGGAGACAACGATATTCTAAGGGGAGGTTTGAAAGAAGCGAGCGCGGCAGCACACTGGTGCTGGTCACACTATTTATTTTCGTTCTGTTCGGGTTTACGGCCCTCTCCATTGATGTTGCCAATGTTTATAGCCAGAAACACAAAGCGCATGATGCCACAGACGCAGCAGCATTGGCCGGCGTGGCGAAGCTTGCCCCCAGCGGTAGCGCTTCGGACGCGATCACGGAAGCCGAAGTAATCGCCAATACCAATGGTGTCACGCATGCCGAGATTACAGCGAGCAACACCGGTACGATCGAGGTCGGCTCGTGGGATGGCACGAACTTTACGGCAAACACTGCTCCCTTCAATGCAGTACACGTCCCGGCACAGCGCACCGTAACCAACCACTTCGGCAGGGTCGTCGGGTTCCCATTGATGACTCCGGTTGTTGATTCCATCGCCGAAATTGGGGTGCACTCCGTACCCTATGGAATCCCGTCGAGCGCGCTCCAGCCCATCGGCGGCACGAACACACTGCAACAGTGGAATCCGGGAAACTGGGGACTTGTGGAACTGTGCGGGCCGGTACCAAAAAACGATCCAGAACCTGTCATCACCAACGGCTGTTTCGGCTCCATAGGCTCGACGGTCCCGGCGGTACAAGGCATCCCGAATAAGACAGCCAACGCATTTCAGGACATGTACAACAGCGGCCAGACGGTTATCGTATTGCCGGTCACCAGTGACTTCCAGCAAGGGAGCAGTGGCGGTGGCGATGTCACGGTACAGAATTTCGTTATCGTCCAACTCTTGAACGCCGGCTCAGGTTCGGGCAGCGGCTGGAGCATCAACGTCCAGATTCTGGGACTGGGCTTTGACGACCTCAAACGGTTTGGGTTGGGGCCTGTCAGAAGTTTGGTGGAGTAGGCGAGGGACGGACGTAATTTGGAACCCGTAGGAGCCGTCAGTTCGAATTCTTTTTTGTCCGCCGCCAAGCCAATTCGTTGCCATCCTCCGGGGCTTCTGTTATCCTGAGCATAATGCCCATCACCGTTCAAGATCTCGCGGCGCAGATTGGCGGTCAGGTTGAAGGCGACGCGAATATCCAACTTACCGGCATCGCCCCGATCCCGCGCGCGCAAGTCACCGAGGTCACATTCGCGGAAAGTGCCAGGCATTGTGCCGCCGCGGAAAGGTGTGCCGCCGCCGCCGTCATCGCCCCGCTCGACGCGCCCGCCTCGCGGAAGACGTTGATCCGTGTGAAGAATCCCCGCGCCGCGTTTGCGCGGGCCCTGGCGATCTTTTGTCCGCCGCGCCCGTACCCCGCACAGATCCATCCAACCGCGCAACTCGGCCGCAACGTACGTCTCGGTGGGGGCGTTTTCATCGGTGAGTACGCGGTGCTGCGCGACAACGTGACGGTGGGCAACCGCACGGTCATTGAAGCGCAGTGCGTCATCGGTGAAGGCAGTTCACTGGGCGACGATTGTCTGCTCCATCCCAATGTCACCATCTACCACGACATCCGCATCGGCAACCGCGTCGCCATTCACGCCGGCGCGGTGATCGGCAGCGACGGTTTCGGCTATGTGCAGGACGGCAACGAGCGGCTAAAGATACCGCAGGTCGGCAACGTGATCATCGAAGACGACGTCGAGATTGGCGCAAACGCGGCGATCGACCGCGCGACGATGGATTCCACGATCATCAAGCGCTGGACGAAGATCGACAATCTTGTGCAAATCGCGCACAACGTCACGCTCGGCCAGAACTGCCTCGTGATCTCGCAGGCGGGCGTCGCGGGCAGCGTGGAGATTGGCGACAACGTCACGCTGGCCGGCCAGGCCGGCATTGCCGACCATCTCAAAATTGGCGCGAACTCCGTGGTGGCCGCGCAAAGCGGTGTCTCCGAGGATTTGCCGCCGGGCTCGGTTGTATTCGGCTCGCCTGCGCAGCCGATCATGCAAACCAAACGCCAGATCATCGCGTTGCGGAAACTGCCGGACTTGTTGCGGAAACTCGCGAAGTAATGTCGCAGCCTTCAGTGCTGGAAAAGCTTCCAGGCCAGCCACGCGGCAAAACCGAGAAACAACACCCCGCAGCAGCGCACCAGCACGGTCAGGGTTTGGTCCTTTACGCGACGATGCGCGCGCGATACGAAGAAAGCCAGCAGCAGGAACCACGTCGATCCGCCAGTGAGTACACCCATCGCGCAGAGCATCCGGCTCGCCCGTGTCGGGACGACCCATTCATGCGCGAAGAGCAATGTGATCACTGTCGCCCAGACGACAACCAACATCAGGTTCGAAATCGTCAGCGCGAACCCGAGGAAAAACGACTGTGGATGATGCCAGCGTTCGTCAAGTTTCCGGGCTTGATCAGCGCTGTCGCCCATTCGCTCGGATTTGAAAAGCAGGTAGCGGATGCCCATGGCGGCGATGACCACGACCGCAATGATGCGCATTACGCGCACGACGCGCGGCGCGTCGAGAATCGAAGAGTGTCCCCAGAGCATTAACGACGCATACACCGTCTCGGCGCACATCGCGCCGACGCCAACTAGGAAGGCGGTACCAAATCCGCGCCGCAGTGCCTGGTTGATGACGGTGAGATTCACCGGTCCCACCGGCACGGCAACAACAAATCCGGCGACGAATCCGGCAAGGATGGACTGAAACAAGTCTTCCACGTGCTGTTGCTTACCCCTCCAGGGTGTCCTCACCTTCTTCCGACTCGTCCGATTCGATCTCGCGTCGCCAGCGTTTGCTCACCCAGGGTCGCACGAGACCGTACAACAAGTAGCTGACGAACAACGCCGCCAACGTCACCTCGAACTCCGATACCAGCAACAACCCCACCACCGCCGCGCCCGCAAACGCCGCGACCGACCGCGCGGGCGTCCAGTCAATATATTTGAAGGTCGGATAGCGCACGTTGCTGACCATCAGGATTGACAGCAGGACCATCAACCCGGCCAGGGCGTAGCGCGACGGCCCCAGTTCATGTTCATGGCCCACCAGCCACATCATGAACATCGCCACGCTCACCACCACCGCGGCCGCGGAAGGAATGGGGAACCCGACAAACTCGAGACCTTTGTGACTCGCCGGCCGCATGCTCAGCACATTGAACCGCGCCAACCGGATCCCGCCGCACACCAGGTAGATCGCGGCAATCAGCCAGCCGGATCTTTCAAATTGATAGAGAACAATGCGGTACACCAAAAATGCCGGCGCGACGCCGAAACTCACGATGTCCGCCAACGAATCGAACTCGCGTCCGAAGTGCGACTCCTTCTTCGCCAGCCGCGCCAGTCGACCGTCGAGGAAGTCGCAGGCGAAGGCCGCCAGGATCAACCGAATGGCGATCAGGATCGGCTCGAAACCGAGAGCACGCTCGTATTTGAAAATCCACGTCAGCGCGAAGAACCCGCAGGCGAGGTTGCCCGCGGTCAGCAGGTTGGGCAGGAAATAGATCTGCACCCGCTCGTCGTTTTCCGGCGAAAGCACGGGCTTCGTCGGGCGCCCTTCCGGACGCGTGGACTTGTCATTTTCTTCTGGCAAGGACCGTCTCACCGCCTTTCGCATAGTCATCCACCCGCGCCGTGACTTTCACGCCCGGCGGCAGGAACAACTCCACGCGCGAGCCAAACCGGATCATCCCCAACCGCTCCCCACGCGTCAGTTTCGTGCCGGGATCAGCCCAGCCCACGATACGTCGCGCGATCAACCCCGCGATTTGCCGCACCGTCACACGAAACCCGTCCGCCGCGACGATGCCGATCACGCGGTTTTCGTTCTCCAGCGACGCATTGATGTTGCGGGCATCCAGAAACTTGCCCTTATTGTATTTCACAAACTTGATTTCACCCTCGATTGGCGCGCGTTGCACGTGAACGTCGAAGACCGACAGGAAAATCGCCACCATCGTTGCCTCGCCGTTCAGGAAATACGGTTCGTGGACTGTCCGGATCTCCACAATCGTGCCGTCCGCGGGCGAAACAATGGCCTTCGGGTCCGCCGGCGCCGCGCGCTGGGGATCGCGGAAAAATGAAATGGTGAACACCAGGAGCAACGCCGAAATGCCTGTCAGCACCACACGCAGCCAAACGCTGCAGTTCAGAAATGGCAGCGCAGCGCTCAACGCCGCAAAAATCAGGATCGGCCACCTGCCGGCAAGTAATGTGCGTGCGGTAAACATGCGAAGGCCGACATCTTAACCGAACCCACCCGCTTGTGAAACGAATTCTTGCGCCCACCCACCCTCTCGAATCCACCCCGGACTGAACGTGAGAGCGACACCCCTGACGAAACTCCGGCTCTCGCGTCTCTCTGTAGCGGTGGTCCATGACCGCCGTGTTTCCAGTAATACTCGCTATCGTTTCCCCAAAAACGACCCCACTTTTCAACGAAACCACCCCTAAAACCCCTCCCTGGTGGGTTCGTTTTCCAAAACGAACCCACCTGCAAACCGGGCCTGCAAACGATATAAGTATTTGTAAATTAACGCGATACACAAAAATATGCCTTCCAAAAACGGTGGGTTCGTTTCGCAGAAACACATATATTATTGGTCCCCGCGTGTCGTGCCGACTTGTCCGCCATGGCACGAAGCGCGACGGTGGAAGTCCTCGCGAAGGCGGATCTCCGTCGAAAATCGGTACCCACCTTGTTCCGTCTGCCTTTTTCCTTCTACTTTTCTGCATGCCCCGACCATACCCGTTTCAACGTGCCGAGTCCAGCAAAATTATCAATTTACGATATACGTTCATCAGGCGCACGTTGCACTCGCTCAACTCTCTCGCCGTAAACTTTCTTACTGTCAGGTCGTCTTCGTTCTGGTACAACATCGCGCAGTTGGTCTTGAGCGCGACCTCATGAAGCGATTGCCACACGTTCTCAACTTTCCGCCGTCATCGACCAAAGGCGAATGGTGGAAGGACCAGATCATCTGCGGCGACTCCCTGCCAATCCTGCGCGCCGTGCCGGATGAAAGCGTCCACCTAGCGATTACCTCGCCGCCCTACAATGTTGGCCTCGAATATGACTCACACAACGACAAGATGCCCTACGAGCAGTATTTGCAATGGCTCACGTCGTACTGGGGGGAACTGTACCGCGTCCTCGTGCCGGGCGGCCGCTTTGCCCTCAACATCGCGCCCACCAGCATCAAGGACTTTCGCCCGATCCACTACCACATGACCCGTGACCTGGTGAATGTCGGCTTCATCATGCGCACGGAGATTCTCTGGTACAAGCAGACGATGCGGCGTCGCACCGCGTGGGGTTCGTGGAAAAGCCCGCGCAACCCGCATGTGGTGCCAAGTTGGGAATATGTGCTCGTGTTCTCGAAAGGCTCCTGGACGTTGGAGGGCGACAAAGCCGATGCGGACATTACGGGCGAGGAATTCATAAAATATTCCGACGCATTCTGGCAAATCCAGCCCGAAACCCGTGACCGTCAACCCTTCCTGAAGAGTCTCTATCCACCGCGTCGGGGACATAAGGCGCCCGAGGAAACGAAAAACGGCCACCCCGCTCCATTTCCTGAGGAGCTAATCAAACGGCTGATTAAATTCTACAGTTACCGGGGTAATGTCATTCTCGATCCCTTCGGCGGCACTGGCACTGTGGCCGCGGTTGCCCAGCGATACGGACGCCACTTCGTTCACCTTGATCTCTCCAGGAAATACTGTGCAATCGCGGCGCAACGCGTCAGAGCTGAGGCCAAGAAATCACGTCGTGCGGAGGCAGTGACGCTTGAACCAGGCTGAAAGACCTCTCCCGTCAATGCAGTATCCGTCTCTGCCTTCCATCTTGCTTCGTGTTCTTCGTGTCTGCTTCGCGCAATTCGTGCACACCGCCCCCGCCGACTGTCTGGTTGCGGGCTTTCCTTGACGCTGCTATTTGCGCGCCTATCAAAGCGCCGAAGTCGTTGCGAAGGCGGATAAGCGAATCGAAGATTTAATCTTGTGTCGAAAAAAACGCGCGTCTATGGTGACGGCACATGGGATCGACGTCACTCGTGTCACTAATCGCTCTCCTGCTTGTCGCCGGCCAGGGTTTGTCCATTTCCGCTCCGCTGTCCGATGCCTCCAAATCAGGACAACCGGCCGCTCCGGATTTCGGCCCGAATGTCCTGGTTTTCGATTCGTCCATGACCGCGGCAACCATACAGAGGCGGCTCGATGCGGTGTTCAGCACTCAGGAACGGAACCAGTTTGGGCCGGATCGCTACGCGCTTCTCTTCAAGCCCGGCAAGTACGACCTGGATGTGCAGGTCGGTTTTTACACGCAGGTCATCGGCTTGGGAAAATCTCCCGACGACGTCGCCATTACCGGTGCAGTACGCTCGAAGGCGAACTGGATGCGGGGCAATGCCACCTGCAATTTCTGGCGCAGCGCGGAAAATCTCTCGGTGACCCCGACCCAGGACGACAAGATCAATATCTGGGCTGTCTCACAGGGCACCGCGCTCCGCCGCGTCCATATCAAGGGCGATTTGAATTTGTCGGACGGCGGTTGGTCCAGCGGCGGGTTCATCGCGGATTCGAAGATTGACGGCCACACCAATTCCGGGACCCAGCAGCAATGGCTTTCGAGAAACACCGCATTCGGCAGTTGGACCGGCGGCGCATGGAACATGGTTTTCGTCGGTACGGTCAACCCACCGGCCGGGGCGTGGCCCAGCCCGCCCTATACGGTCATTGATAATACGCCGCTCATCCGCGAGAAGCCGTATCTCTTCATCGACGACAACGGACACTGGTTCGTCATGGTTCCAGACCTCGCCGCCAAAGGTGCGCGGGGCATCACCTGGTCGGGTAACCCCTCGTCAGGAAAACCCTTACCGTTAGATCGCTTTTACCTGGCCCACCCCGGAACAGACACCGCCGCCACGATCAACGCCGCGCTGAAAAAGGGCCAGAACCTGCTGCTCACTCCCGGAATTTATCACCTGGAAAGCAGCCTCCAGATCTCTCGACCCGGCACCGTGGTGCTCGGACTGGGCTTCCCAACTCTGGTACCGGACCGGGGAACCGCAGCGATGACGACTGCCGATGTCGATGGCGTGAAGGTTGGGGGGATCCTGTTTGAGGCTGGCGCCTCCAATTCGCCAACTCTGTTCCAAGTTGGCGAGCCCGGCTCTTCCAAATCCCATGCGACGGATCCGATATTTGTCTACGATATTTTTTGCCGGGTGGGAGGCGCTGCGCTGGGGACCGCCACGTGCATGGTCACGATCAATTCCCGTGACGTCGTCGGCGATAATTTCTGGTTGTGGCGCGCGGACCACGGTCAGGGCGTGGGTTGGAATTCAAACAAGAACGCCAATGGGCTGGTCGTGAACGGGGATAATGTTACCTTCTACGGCCTCTTCGTCGAGCACTGCCAGCAGTACCAAACGCTCTGGAACGGCAATGGCGGGTGCGTCTATTTCTACCAATCGGAGATGCCTTACGACCCGCCAAGTCAGGACGCCTGGCGACACGGAGATTCCAACGGATACGCGTCGTATAAAGTCGCCGACAACGTAAAGACACACGACGCTTGGGGACTCGGCGTCTATTGCGTGTTTCATGGAGGGCCGGTGGTTGCCGACGATGCCATCGAAACGCCGACCGCCCCCGCTATCAAGATGCACCACATGATCGCCCTCCGGCTCGGTGGACGCTCCAACGGCAGTATCGCCCATGTTATCAATGGTACCGGCCCCGTCTCGGGCCGCAGCGCCACCGTGGACTGAGGCAGCGTCGGCCCAACACCGGACCGGAAAGATCGATCAAATCAAGACGCCCTCACCCGTCTGTCTGGTTGCGGGCTTTCCTTGAAGCTGCTATCGTCAAGAGCAGTATTTGACATCCTCCGGCCATGACATATTTTGACAACTGTCGCCTGGATTTGGTGTTAAACTGAACGTCCGTCGGATTGCGCCTGTCTAAAACCATGCTGAAACACGACCCGGTTCAAGATCGACAGCGTTTAGACCAGCCCGCCCCACCTACGGCTGACAAACCGCTCAAACAGTATCAGGCTCCTGAAGGGAACACCCCTTCAAGGAGGAATCTTGGTACTTGGATTCTTTGCGCTTTGTTGGTGTTGGGCATCCTTTGGGTGGTGCGTTATTACCGCGCGGCTTCTGCAAAAAGTGCGGCCGCCGCTGCCGCCCATTCCGGCCCGCCAGCGGTACCGGTTGTCGAGGGCAAGGTTGTCCAGAAAGACGTGCCGATCTATGTGGACGGACTCGGCACCGTCCAGGCTTTCAATACCGTGACCGTCCATGTCCGCGTGGATGGTCAACTGCAGAAGGTCGCTTTCGTGGAGGGACAGGACGTGCATGCGGGTGACCTGCTCGCGCAGATCGATCCGGATCCGTTCCGGACCCAGCTCGAGCAAACCGAAGCCAAAAAGGCGCAGGATGAGTCGCAATTGGCCAACGCCCGGTTGGATCTGCAACGGGATGCCGAACTGATCGCCCAAAAAATCGCCACCCAGCAGGCGTACGACACTCAAAAGGCGCTTGTTGCCCAACTGGAGGCCACCGTCAAAGCTGACCAGGCGGCCATCGACAGCGCGAAGGTTCAACTCGACTACACGACGATCACTTCCCCGCTCGATGGCCGCACCGGCATTCGCCTGGTTGACCAGGGAAACATCGTCCATGCCACCGACGCGAATGGCCTCGTGGTCATTACGCAACTGCACCCGATTTCCGTGGTCTTCACGCTCCCGGAGCAATCGCTCAACGATATTCAAAAGGAAATGTCGTCGAGTGAGGTCACGGTTCTGGCAGTGGACCGCGATAACACCACACAGTTGGGCGAGGGCAAGCTGGCGGTGATCGACAATCAAATCGACACCACCACCGGTACCATCCGGCTCAAGGCCACATTTGCCAATGAGGACCTGCGACTTTGGCCGGGCCAGTTTGTGAACGCGCGCCTCCTGCTGACCACGCGCAAGGGCGGTCTCGTCGTGCCGGCCTTCGCAGTGCAGCGCGGACCCGACGGCTCGTACGTGTTCGTGATTAAGGACGATCAATCGGTGGAAGTCCGCGCGGTGAAGGTCGCGCAGATCGAAAAGGGCGAGGCGCTGATCGACGAAGGGCTCAAACCCAACGAGAACATTGTCGTCGACGGCCAGTACCGACTGCAGATCGGCTCGCACGTGAAGCCTGCTCCAGCGGCCAAAGCGGCTGCTCCCGCATCCTGACGGCTGACCCCGTGAACATTTCGGAACCTTTCATCCATCGGCCGGTTGCCACGTCGCTGCTGATGGCGGGCGTGGTGCTGATGGGATTGCTGGGATACATCCTCCTGCCCATCTCGGCGTTGCCCCCGGTTGATTTTCCCACTATCCAGGTAACGGCCCAGTACCCCGGCGCGAGCCCGGACGTGATGGCCTCGTCAGTCACCACTCCCCTGGAACGCCAATTCGGCCAGATCAGCGGCCTGGCGCAGATGACGTCGCAGAGTTCCTTCGGCAACTCGACCATCATCCTGCAATTCAACCTCGACCGCGACATCGACGCGGCTGCGCAGGATGTCCAGGCCGCGATAAATGCCGCCAGCGGTGTTCTGCCTAAGAACATGCCGAACCCGCCCACCTACAGCAAGGTCAACCCGGCCGACACGCCGATTCTCACCTTGCAGATCACCTCCGACACGCTGCCCCTGGAAAAAGTCAACGACCTCGCTGATACCGTGCTGGCCCAAAAACTCAGCCAGGTGACCGGGGTCGGGTTGGTCACCATCGAAGGCAACCAGAAGCCCGCCGTTCGCGTCCGCATCAATCCAGCGGCGATCGCTTCACTCGGCCTGAGCCTGGAGGACGTGCGCACCGCCCTTACACAGAACAATATCAACGCGCCAAAAGGTAGCTTCGACGGCCCGCGTCAATCATATGCCATCGGCGCGAACGACCAGATCCTCTCCGCCGAACAGTATCGGCCCGTGATCGTGGCGTACACGAATGGCTCCCCGGTCCGGCTCGGTGACATTGGCGAAGTGATCGACAACGTGGAGAATGTGCGCCTTGCCGGCTGGGTGGGCAGCACGCCGTCGGTCATCATGGATATCCAGCGCCAGCCGGGCGCCAACATCATCGAAACCGCCGATCGTGTAAAGGCCCTGTTACCCCGACTCAGCGCGTCCATTCCGCCCGCGATCAAAGTCTCCATCTTGACCGACCGCACCGCCACCATCCGCGCCTCCGTCCACGACGTGCAGTTCACGCTGATTCTCACGGTGTTCCTGGTCGTCATGGTCATGTTCATCTTCTTGCGAAAATTCTGGGCGACCGTCATCCCCAGTGTCGCGCTGCCATTGGCCATCATCGGCACATTCGGCGTCATGAAGCTGGTTGGCTTCAGCCTCGACAACCTCTCGCTCATGGCGCTGACCATCTCCACCGGGTTCGTGGTGGACGACGCGATCGTGATGATCGAAAACATCGTCCGCTTTATCGAAGCCGGGGACCCGCCGCTGGAGGCCGCGCTCAAGGGCGCCAAGCAAATCGGTTTCACGGTCATTTCGCTGAGCATCTCGCTGATCGCCGTCTTCATCCCCTTGCTGTTCATGACCGGTATCGTCGGCCGTCTCTTCCGGGAATTCGCCATCACCTTGAGCGTGGCCGTGGCGGTTTCAGCCATTGTCTCGCTGACCCTTACTCCCATGATGTGCAGTCGCCTGTTGAAGCAGGAAAAAGGCAAAGAGCAGGGTCTCTTCTATCGCCTGACCGAGCGAATGTTCCAGGGCATGCTCGATTGGTACGAACGCGGCCTCAAGTGGGTGTTCAAGCACCAACCACTGACCCTGATGGTTGCCATCGCGACCCTGGTCATCACGATCTGGCTGTACGTGATTATTCCCAAGGGCCTGTTGCCGCAACAGGACACCGGTTTGATCGTTGGCGAGACCGACGCCGCGCAATCCATCTCCTTCAAGGCCATGGTCGAGCGCCAGCGGCTCATCGCCGAGATCGTGCGCAAGGATCCGGATGTCGTCAGCGTGGCCTCGTTCGTGGGGGCGGGAACGGTCAACGCCACGGCCAATACCGGCCATCTCTATATCAATCTCAAGCCGCGCGACCAACGCAAAGCCAGCGCCAGCGCGATCATCGACCGTTTGCGCGATGCAACCAAAGACGTCGAGGGGGTCGCGCTTTTCATGCAAGCCGTGCAGGATGTTCAGATCGACAGCCGTGTCAGCCGCACGCAGTACCAATACACGCTGGAGGATGCCGATGAAGCCGAACTCTCCGAATGGTCGACGAAGTTGCTCAACAAGCTGCGCGCGTTGCCGGACCTGGTCGATCTGGCCACCGATCAGCAGGCCAGCGGCCTGCAACTGAGCATCGATGTTGACCGGAGCACCGCCGCGCGCCTGAACGTCCTGCCCCAGGCCATCGACGACACGCTCTACGACGCCTTCGGACAGCGGCAGGTGTCGATCATGTTCACCCAGCTCAACCAGTATCGCGTCATTCTCGAGGCCGAACCTCATTTCCAACTTACGCCCGCGTCGTTGGACAAGATTTACGTCAAATCCTCCACCGGCCAAATGGTGCCGCTGAGCGCCTTTACCCATGTACGTACGACTACCGCGGCGCTCGCGATCGTTCACGAGGGTCAATTCCCAGCGGTGACGCTGTCCTTCAACCTGCGACCAGGCAGCTCGCTGGGTTCCGCGATTAACGCCATTCAACTCGCGGAAAAGGAAATCGCCCTGCCGGAAACGGTCATGACGAGGTTTTCCGGTAGCGCCGCGGAATTCAGGACCTCACTGAAAAGCGAGCCCTTTCTGATTCTGGCCGCCGTCGTCGTGATCTACATCGTCCTGGGTGTGCTCTATGAGAGCTACATTCATCCGATCACCATCCTCTCGACCCTGCCCTCGGCCGGCGTGGGAGCGCTGCTGGCGCTGTTGATCTGCCGCACCGACTTTTCAATGATCGCCCTGATTGGGGTCGTCCTGCTGATCGGTATCGTCAAGAAGAACGCGATCATGATGATCGACTTTGCGCTCGAAGCCGAACGCGTAGAGGGATTGCCGCCGGAAAAATCGATCTATCAAGCCTGCCTGTTGCGGTTCCGACCCATCATGATGACCACGGCGGCCGCGCTGCTCGGCGCGTTGCCCCTGGCGCTGGAAACCGGCACCGGCTCGGAATTGCGCCGTCCGATGGGCATCTCGATTGTCGGCGGCTTGCTCTTGTCACAATTTCTCACGCTCTACACGACGCCGGTGATCTATCTATACATGGATCGGTGCGAGAAATGGGTCCGACGCTGGCGTGCTTCCGCCGGCTTGTCGAGCGCGGGTGAACTGGAAAGCGGAGTCCTGCCTCCCCCGGCGTCATGAACGTTTCCGAACCTTTCATTCATCGTCCGGCGGGAACATCCCTGTTGGCCGCGGGACTCTTCCTGATGGGAATCGTGGCCTATCATTTTCTCCCGGTCGCGGCAATCCCGCGTGTCGACTATCCCATCATTTCGGTCTCGGCATCGTTGCCGGGTGCGGAACCGGCCACGGTCGCTTCCGCCCTCGCCGCTCCGCTGGAACGTCGCCTGGCCCAGATTTCCGGCGTCTCGGAGATTACCTCCATCAGCACACTTGGCGGTTGTTCGGTGACCATTCAGTTCGATTTGAATCGCAATATCGACGGCGCGGCCCGCGACGTACAGGCCGCCATTAACGCCGCTTCCAGCGAATTACCCCTCGACCTTCCCAACCCACCGACCTATCGCAAGGTGAACCCGGCCGACGCGCCAATCATGGTCTTGGCGATGACTTCCGATACATTGCCGGCTCCGCAGGTCTTCGAATACGGTGACACGATCATCGGCCAGAAACTCAGCCAGGTCGAGGGGGTCAGCCAGGTCACCATCACGGGCGCGGAAAAATCCGCCGTGCGTATTCAGGTTAATCCCGCTGCGCTGGCTTCCACCGGCCTCAGTCTCGAAGACATTCGCACTTTTCTTGGACAGGTCGCGGTCGATCTCCCCAAGGGCAGCTTCGATGGCGAACGCCTGTCTTATACGATTGTCAGTAACGACCAACTGGTGGATGCCCGTGAATTTCGTCCCTTGATTCTACGTCAAAAGAACAATGTTCCCATCAAGCTCAGTTCGCTGGGCAAAGTGGTGGAGGGCGTCGAGAACAACCTGTTGGGCGGCTGGTCGGGCACGAAGCGGGCTGTGTTGGTCATCATTTCCAAGCAAGCGGGTGCGAACGTCATCGAGACCGTGGAGCGAATCAAGGCGCAACTCCCCCAACTGGAGCGATGGATCCCGCCGACCGTGAAGCTCTCCATACTCAGCGACCGGACCACCACCATTCGCGCTTCGGTCAACGACGTGGAACTCTCTTTGGTTCTTAGCATCAGCCTGGTTGTGATGGTAATCTTTCTCTTTCTGCGCCGATTCTGGCCCACATTTATCGCAAGCGTGACGGTGCCGCTCGCGCTCGCCGGCACCTTCGGTGTCATGTATCTACTGAACTACAGCGTCGACAACCTTTCGTTGATGGCCATTACCATCTCGGTTGGCTTTGTCGTCGATGACGCCATCGTTGTCATCGAGAATGTTTTTCGGTTTATCGAGAAGGGCGACACCACCCTGCAAGCGGCGCTTCAGGGCGCCCGGCAGATCGGCTTCACGGTGATCACCATCAGCACATCCCTCGTGGCGGTGTTCATTCCCCTCCTCTTCATGGGTGGATTGATCGGCCGTTTGTTTCATGAATTCGCGGTTACGCTCAGCCTCGCCATCCTGGTGTCCGGGGTGATATCGCTCACTCTTACCCCGATGATGTGTTCCCGTTTTCTAAAACCGGAATCCGCCTACGGGCCGCCAAGCCGGTTGTATCGAGTGTGTGAAGGGACATTCAATTGGCTATTGGCCGGCTACGAGCACGGGCTCAAATGGGTCCTGCGCCACCAGAGCTTCATGTTGCTGGTTGCGCTGGCAACCATTATCGCCACCATTTGGCTCTACGTCATTGTGCCGAAGGGATTCTTCCCGCAACAGGATACTGGCGTGATGATCGGCGTGACCGAGGCGGCCCAGGACATCTCGTTCGCCACCATGGCCAACCTTCAGGCTCAAGTCGCCCAGATCGTCCTCGCCGATCCGGCGGTCGATACGGTGGGTTCGTTTATCGGGGCCGCCTCCGGCAATTCGACCGTGAACAACGGCCGCATGTTCATCACCCTCAAACCGCTTTCGCGAAGAAAAGTGCATGTGGACGAAGTTATCAACCGGCTCAGGCGTAAATTGACGGATGTGCCCGGCATCACGCTTTTCCTGCAGGCAATTCAGGATATCCGGGTCGGCGGTCGGCTCGGCAAGGCCCAATACCAATACGCCCTGCAGTCGGGAGACCTGGGCGAACTCAACCACTGGTCCACGGTACTGGTGGACAAGCTCCGCACGATCAAGGACCTCAAGGATGTCAGCAGTGACCAGCAAATGAGCGGGCTGCAAGCCAACATCGTCGTTGATCGCGATGCGGCGTCCCGCCTCGGCGTTTCTCCCCAGGTGATCGACAACACTCTGTACGATGCCTTTGGGCAGCGGCAGGTCGCGACGATCTACGAGCAGTACAATCAGCACCACGTCATCCTTGAGGTTTCTCCCGAGTATCAGTTGGATCCCGCGTCGTTGAGCAAGATCTATGTGCAGTCCGACACCGGCCAGCAGGTGCCACTGGCCAGTGTCGCGAAATTCACGACGAGCAATACCAGCCTGTCCGTCAATCACCAGGGTCAATTCCCGGCAGTCACCATTTCCTTCAACCTAGCCACCGGCGTCTCGCTTGGCAAGGCCGCCGAGTTGATCCAAAGCGCCGCGCAGGAACTGCGGATGCCCTCGAGTGTGCAAGGCAGCTTCCAGGGCACCGCGCAGGTCTTCCAGGCTACGTTGACGTCCATGCCCTTGCTGATCGTCGCGGCGCTTCTTGCGGTGTATATCGTGTTGGGAATGCTGTACGAAAGCCTGATCCATCCCGTCACGATTCTCCTGTCGCTCCCGTCGGCAGGAGTCGGGGCCGTGTTGGCTCTCATGATTTTTGGCGTCGATCTTTCGCTGGTTTCCTTTATCGGCATCATTCTACTGATGGGCATCGTGAAGAAAAATGCCATCATGATGATCGACTTCGCCCTCGAAGCCGAGCGCGTGGAAGGTTTGACCCCGGAAGAGGCGATCTACAAAGCCTGCGTCATCCGCTTCCGCCCGATCATGATGACCACGATGGCCGCGCTGCTCGGCGCGGTTCCTCTCGCCATCGGGCTCGGGACGGGCTCGGAATTGCGCCGACCGCTGGGGATTGCCGTCGTGGGCGGCCTGTTGTTCTCGCAGGTCCTCACCCTATACACCACTCCCGTGGTTTATCTCTTCTTCGAACACCTGCGCCGGCGCGTCAAGCTTCGCCGTCACCAAGCCAATGAGGGCGAACTCGCAACGGTACAGTAGTGTCGGCAAGCAGTTGCACCTGTCAGGGATTCTGGTACGCTCTCCAGCAATCGTACGGAAGGATGGTGCGCACTATGGAAGGTCACAGGCGAAAACGATTCCACCAGTTGCTCCTCGGTCTCCTCGTGGGCCTTGCCGGTCACGTGTTAAATCCATGGCCCGCGTCCGCCGCCGTCAACGTCGCGAAAACCCTTACGGGGGAAGATGCCTTGCAGCATCTCCAGGAAACCAACACCATCTGCGGCGCGGTCGCGAGCACAAAGTACGTCGAGTCGGCGAAGGACAAGCCCACCTATTTGAATTTTGATCACCCTTATCCCAACCAGACGTGCGCGGTCGTGATACCGGGATCCGCCCGGCCCAAATTCAAAGATCCTCCGGAAACGACCTTCATGGGAAAGAACATCTGCGTCACCGGCTTCATCACCGCCCCCCACGGAAAGCCGCAAGTGACAGTCACCGACCCGTCGCAAATAACGATCCAGGAGCCGGTGGCCGTCCCAAAACCGGCCGACGCCGACTCCGCAAAGTGAGAGCCCCGTGATCGGAAGCGACGAGGTGCGAACAGGATTTTCTGTTCTTGATTCAAATCCCGGATTAGGTCATTAATTTGAACGGTCACGGGTAATTATTATGAAAAAAATGCTCCAGTGTTGTACCTTTGTCGTTTTCCTGTTTGCCCTTCTTTTGCCGCTCCGTACATTTGCGGAGGGGGGGAAAGAATCTCCACTTCACAACGAAATGGAGGCGATCAATCGCAGCCTTCGCCTGATCAACCGCCAATATGCCGACCCGGCGCAGAAGACATCCACCTTGGAACTCGTGGGGACGATGCAAAAACACGCGGAGACGGCCCGGACGCTCACGCCGCCGAAGGCCGATACGATGGCGGCTGCGGATCAAGCCAGGTATCTCGACACGTTTCACAAGGACCTGGACGCCCTGATCAAGGAGATCGGCCTGTTGAAGCAGGCCATTACCGCCGGCAAGGTGGATGCCACCAAGGCGGAGATCGACAAGATCAAGCAGTTGGAGGACTCAAGCCACAAGGAACTTGGCGTAGGCGGTGGTGGAGGCCACAAGCGTGGAGGCCCGCTGCCATCGGGACAGTAAAGTGAGTTTCCTCGCCGCCAAGGTGCTCACTCTGGCCTTGGTTTTGTTGACGTTAGGCATACAGGACGCCGGGGCAGAACAAGAACCAACCCAGGCCGTATCGACGGTATCAATCCAGGCGTCGTCCACCCCGCAGATTCTTGCCAACCACGTTCACGCAATTTTCAAAGCCAGGTGCACGGAGTGTCATGGCGCAGATCTCTCGCGGCCCAAGGGCAAATTCGGCTACGTCCTCGACCTCGCCCGCGTCGCCGCGAATCCCAAGATGGTCGTCCCCGGAATGCCCGGGCAATCGGAGCTTTACCAGACGGTGTTGCATGACGAAATGCCGCCACCCAAATCCAAACGGCCGCCGTTGACCTCCGAGGAAAAAGATATTGTTAAATCCTGGATCGAAGTCGGTGCGCCCGCCAATCTTCCCGACGAGAATGCGACGAAGGCCCCGCCGTTGACAATCGGACGCCGCGTCCTTCGCGACATTGGGCAGTTCCATCCGCCGTCCACGCATTTTCCCATCGCCCTGCTCATCATCGCGTTACCAGCCGAGTTCCTCTGGAAACTCACCCGCAAAGACTCGTGGAGAACGACGGTTCAATTTTGCGTCATGCTTGGCGCGGTGACCGCGGTAATCACGGCAACCCTGGGTTGGTGCGACGCCCCATTTTCAACCTACGCCGGCGTCTCGGCATCCGTGCTGTGGTGGCATCGCTGGTTCGGCACTGCAACCGCCGTTTGGGCCGTATTGACGGCTGTACTTTTGGAATTGTCAAACCGCCGGAGAAATCCGGGACGCCTGTCCAGCTACTTCCGCCTGACTCTGATTATTGGCGTTGTTCTGGTCAGCATCGCCGGTTATCTGGGCGCTTCTCTGATCTACGGCCTCAATCACTTTTCCTGGTGAGTGAAGGAGCTGCCGGTTGGGAAGTTTGCGCCGCCGCGAAAGGATTCTGCCAGCCACCGCCGAGCGATTTCACCAGCGCCACCGCCGCCACGAGTTGCTGGCCGCGCAATTGCACGGTGGTGATCTCGATGCCCAACGCGGTGTTTTGCGCTGTCGCTACCTCAAGATAGGTGACGAGACCGGCGCGATAACGGTTGTCGGCAATTTCGAGTTGCTTACGGGCTGCCCGCAGGGCCTCAATTTCCGCGTTGCCTTGAACGGTCAAGAAATTCTGGGCGGCCAAATTATCTTCCACGTCGGCAAATGCTGCCAGTACAGTTTGACGGTAATTGGCCACGGTCTGTTCATAAGCCGCCCGTGCCGCCCGAAGGTTGGCCACGTTTCGTCCACCCTCGAAAAGCGGCAACGTCAGTGACGGTCCGACGGACCAAAAACGGCTCTGCCAATTAAACACGGTCCCGGCATTCAGGCTTTCAAAACCCCCCAAGCCGTTGAACAGGATCGTGGGGAAGAACGCGGCCCTGGCCACGCCAACGCTCGCGTTTGCGGCGGCCATCCTCCGCTCGGCGGCGGAGATGTCCGGCCGGCGTTCGAGCAACTCAGACGGGAGCCCGGGTGGAATGTCGGGAGGCGCGGTATCAAGCGGCCGTTCTGCCACGGCGAACGTGGACGCTGGTTGGCCGGTCAACACCGCAAGAGCATGTTGGAATTGCGCGCGCTGCAACATGGTCCCCGGGAGTTCGGCCTGCGTTGTCTTGAGCACCGTTTCAGCCTGGGCGACGTCCAGGTCGCTCGCGATGCCGCCACCGCGACGGTTCTGCGTCAATTCGAGCGATCGTTGGAAAACCTCAATATCCGATCGGAGCAACGCGGTCTGGGCGTCGAGGGCGCGCAGCGTAAAATAGTCCGTGGCCACTTCGGCCTGGATCGCCAGCTTGATTGTCTCCAAATCATCGAGGCTGGCCTGTTCCTGGGACCTTGCTGATTCAACACTGCGCCGCACGCGTCCCCAAAGGTCCACTTCGTACGTGAGGTCGATCGGCGCCGTAAACGTATTGAAAGAGAATGTCTGGCTCTTGCCCGCGGCCTTTCCATTGATGGGCCGGTTCAACGAATCGCCCTCCCGCGTGGCGGATGGCGAGAAGTCAAAGTGCGGAAACAATCCGGCCCGGCTCACATCCGTGAGCGCGCGCGCCTGGTCGAAAGCCGCGACCGCCGCCTTGAGTTGCTGATTGGCAACCGCGGCGTTGATTTCCAACCGGTTCAGGTCCGCGTCCCCAAACATCTCCCACCAATTACCTTTGGGCCGGCTGGCTTGCGGCTCGGCAATTTTCCATTCGTTGGTCGCGCCGGAGTATGCGCCGGGCATGGTGGCCATGGCTTCCGGGCGTTTGTAGTCCGGGCCGGCCGCGCAGCCTGCCACCAACACGCTCGCGATCACCACAAGGATTTTGTGCCGGGCCAATTTCATTTGGTTGCTACCGTCTTGGGCGCTTCCGCGAGGCGAACGGTCGTGCCGCTAACCAGCGAGTCCGAAGGGTTGACGATGACCTTGTCGCTGGCGTTGACCCCGGAAAGCACTTCAACGTTCTGGCCAAAGTCGCGACCGATTTGCACGCTGCGCAGATCGACCTTGCCGTTCGTTCCCACAACGCCGACCTGCAACCCTTGGGCGCGGAATAACAACGCATTTGAGGGCAACGTCAGCGTTGCGCTGGGCGCCGTATCGAGGAAACGCACCTGGGCGTAGCTGCCCGGCAGGATTTCATTCTTGGAGTTGTCCACTGCCAGTTCGGTCAGCAACGTGCGGGAATCCGTCGCCATCGCTCCCGAGGTGGTGACAACCTTTGCCGGAAAGACCCGACCGGGCATTTCTGGAATCAGCACATCCGCCGGTTGCCCCGGAGCAATCCCATGAGCGGCTGTCTGCGGCACGCGCACGTAAACGCGAAGCGTCTCGGTTTGTGCCAGTCGGAAAAGCTCCTTACTGCTGCCCGCCACGATGAGATCGCCCACATCTGTGTTGCGCGCGGTGATCGTTCCCGCAAACGGGGCCGTGACCCGCGCAAAGGACACGAGTTGCTCCAGACGATGAACGTTGGCGCGCGCGGCCTCGACGGTTGCGGTCTTGAGCTTGAAGTCCGCCTGCTTCTCCGCATTTTCCTGTTCACTAACGCTGGCAGTCTTGAGCAGATCGGCCCAACGCTCAGCGGTGGTCTTGGCCAGCGCCAGAGCCGCCTCCGTCTGCGCAAGTTCGGCGCGGGCCTGTTCGAGTTGTTGGTCCAATTCCGGTATCTCGATTTCGGCAATCAACTGGCCGGTATCGACATGGGCGCCGATATCCACCAGCCAGCGCTTGAGATAACCATTGGCCCGCGCGAAGATCGGTGCTTCCACCAGCGGTCTGACTTCCGCTGGCAGTAAAAGACCGCCGGGAGATTCACTGGGCGTCGGCGACACGACGCGAACCGTGGATGTGGCCAGATCAAGTGTCTCGGCGCGTACAACCGCACGTTGATACCAGCGTGGGATAAACCCGATGCTGAAACCGACCAGGATCAAGGCCACGACGACAACGCCAATGCGGCGCAGTTTGACTGGCGGCTTCCCGTCTTCCTGGCCAAGCGCCGCGATGGGCGACGCAAGTCCCCTGGTTTCCGGGGATTGTGTTGGACTGTTCTCAAGTGAGTTCATAACAACGTTTCCTCATGTATGCACTGTAGTTGGCAGAATGCCGTGTGACGCGATCACCGCATCGACTTTCTCCTGGTTCGAAGTCGTCGCACGACGGCGCAACAGACTGAACACAACCGGCACAAAAAAGAGTGTGGCAAAGGTGGCGACGACCAGGCCGCCAATGACCGCGCGACCCAGGGGCGCATTCTGTTCGCCGCCCTCCCCAAAGCCCAGGGCCATGGGAAGCATGCCGATGATCATGGCCAGAGCGGTCATAATTACCGGACGCAGACGGCCGACCCCGGCCTCCAGGGCCGATTGCAGCGAGTCATGTCCTTCGCGCAGGTGATTTCGCGCGAAAGTAACCACGAGAACGGAATTTGCCGTGGCAACGCCGAGGCTCATGATGGCGCCCATCAGAGCCGGAACGCTGACCGTGGTGATTGTGATATGCAAGGCCCAGACCACACCGGCAAGCGCGCCCGGCAGCGCTGTGATGATGATGAACGGGTCGAGCCAACTCTGGAAGTTGACGACCAACAGCAAATAAATGAGCGCAATGGCCCCCACCAAGCCGATGCTCAGCCCGATGAAACTGGAATGCATCGTTTCCGCCTGACCGCGCAGCAAGATGAGGCTGCCACGCGGCAGTTCTTTCTCCGCCTGTTTGATCAACGGCTGGATATCCCGCAACACCCCGCCCAGGTCGCGACCGCTGACGCCGCCAAAGATATCGAGCACAGGCCGCACATCATAATGAGAGACGACTGGCGGTCCCGCGCCGCGCTTGAAGCTGGCGAGATTCGAGAGTAGTTGGCCATTGCCGGCGCCGGGCTGACTGGCGCTTACCGGCATCGAGTTGATATCGGTTAGTGAATCCATGCGGTACTCGGGGGCGCGGATGTTCAATACATACTGGATCCCGAGGCCAAAATTCACCCAGTAGGAAGGCGTTACCTGGCTGCTGCCGCTGAGGTTCAGCAACACCGAGTTGGCCACGTCATTCTCCGTCAGTCCCATCTCGGAGGCCTTCGTGCGATCGATCGCGAAATCGAGCTTGGGCCGGTCGCCGGGTTGCTGGATGCGCACATCGACCGCGCCGGGGATCCGGCGAATTTTGTCAATCAAGCGCGCGGCCACTTCGCGGTTCTTAACCTGGTCACGACCAACCACCTGAATGTCGAACGGCGCGGGCAAGCCGAAGTTGATCGTTTGGCTGACAATGTCCGCCGGCAGAAAATAAAATGTCGTCCCAGGAAAATTGCGGTTCAAACGGAGCCGCAAACGACGGACATACTCGGCGGTGGGCCGATGTCCTTCATTGAGTGAGACCAGAATGTCCGCGTCATTTGGCCCCGAGACGCCACTGTCGCTATACGTGAGGTTGATTGACGAGTTCGGCAAGCCAATGTTATCGAGAATGCCGTGTAATTCTTTGTGGGGGATCTCCTGGCGAATATCGGCTTCGATCTCATCGATCGCCTTGGCGGTCTCCTCAATACGCGTGCCGCTGTGAACCCGTGCGTGCAACCGAAAGGTTCCCGCGTCAACTGACGGAAAGAAATCCTGTCCGAGAAACGGGATCAGCAGGCACGAGCCGAGGCAAAATGCCAGGAATATCACGGCAAAGAGGATCCGGTGCTCAAAGACGACGCCAAGCAGGAACCGGTAGTTCTCCCGCAGTTTGTCAAAACCCTTTTCAAAGCTGACTTGTATCCGGGCAAACGGACGCAACCACGGCGCGACCTTGCTGGGATCGGCGCCGTGGCCGTGATACTCCACGTGACGGTAAAAAAACATTACCATCGTCGGCACCAGTGTTCGGGACAGTGCATAGCTGGCCAGCATGGCGAACACCACCGCCTCCGCCAGTGGCACGAACAAATACCGCGCCACACCCGTCAGGAAAAACATGGGCACGAACACAATGCAGATGCACAGCGTGGAGACAAATGCCGGCAACGCGATTTCCTGCGCTCCGTCCAGAATCGCCTGGATGGTCGGCTTCCCCAGCGCCATTTGACGGTGGACATTCTCCAACTCAACCGTCGCGTCGTCCACGAGTATGCCGACGGCCAGTGCCAACCCACCCAAGGTCATCAGGTTGATCGTTTCGCCCAATGCGCTCAGCGTGGCCAATGAGACCAGCACCGAAAGTGGAATCGAGAGGGCGATGATGACCGTGCCCCGCCACGAACCCAGAAACAAAAGGATCATAATCGCCGTTAAACATGCCGCGATCACGCCCTCGCGTACCACACCCGAGATGGCGGAGCGTACGAAGACTGACTGATCGATGAATTGCTTCACAACGAGTTTATCGGAAACCGTGTTCATCGCAGCCGCCATCGCTTGCTTGACGCCCTTCGCAACACTCAAGGTCGAGGCTGTCCCGGTCTTGAGAATACTGATCAACACGCTGCGAAGGCCGTCCTGGCGGACAACATTTTGCTGGGGCAGATAACCATCGCGCACCTGGGCCACATCCCGAACACGGATCACGGCCCCGTTAATGGTCTTGATTGGCAGATCATTCAATTCCTCCAGCAATTTTGGGCTGGTATTAAGGTTGATGTCGTATTCCGTGGAGCCGATCTTCGCCGTGCCGCTGGGTAGTACGAAATTCTGGAGAGTGATCGCCGTGACGACATCGGCGGGAGAAAGGTTCTGGGACTGTAACGCTTTCAGATCAAGGTCCACGGATACCAGACGTTGTTTGCCGCCGTACGGGAACGGGATGGCTGCGCCTTGCACGGTGATCAGGCCGACGCGGATCTGGTTCACGCTGGTGTCGAAAACTTCCTGCTCGGAAAGTGTCTGGCTGCTGACGCCATATTGAAGGATGGGGACCGTGGATGCGTTGTACTGGATAATAAGCGGCGGCGTGGTCCCGGGTGGCAGCACGCGCAAAGCAGTCTGTGAGACGGCTGTAATCTGCGCCACGCCAGCGTCCGCCGAGGTCCCCTGGCGAAAGAACACTTTGATGACGCCGATGCCGTTATAGGAAGAGGACTCGATGTGCTCGATATTGTTGACCGTCGTGGTCAGGAAGCGCTCCTCATTGTAGACAATGCGGTTTTCCATCTCCACCGCGTTCAAGCCGGTATAGTTCCAGACGATGCTGACGACTGGAATATTAATGGCAGGAAAAATGTCCGTTGGTGTGCGCAGCAGAATGAACGGCGTCAATAACAAGAGCAGCAATGCCGCCACGACAAAGGTATAGGGACGACGAAGCGCTAGGCGGACAATCCACATGGCGTCCTCCGTGAACAGCTACGATGGCAAATCATATTCATGGTCTTGACCAACTGGTCTAGCATTACGGTTGGCGGCCTGGCGCGCTCGCGATTTCCTTTTCGGGCACGCCAATCAATCGAAAGATCGTCGGCTTCAAATGGCGGATGATCGCCAGGTTGTTTTCGATTTTTGCCTGCAAGAGCACTCCCAGAACGCTGCCGTAAAGGTCGCGGGCTTTGGCCTCACAGTCCTGCTCCGGTACCAGCCCCTCCCGGACGGCGTCCCGGATTGCCGCCGCCAGATACTTGCAGCGCCACTCCATGATCTGAAGCGATTTCTTTCGGATTTTTTCGTCCTGCGTGCTCAACTCGGAGCCCAGGGAAGTGAAAGCACACCCGCAAACCCTGCCAAATCTCTGCATTTGCTGATGCTGTTGCTCATAAATAAAAGCGCAATACCCTGCCAGTCGTTCCAATGGCGGCGACTGCGGCGAAAAAATGCGGTCAAGATCGGGCCGCAACTTTCGCCAATGATCATCAATCGCCGCGACCGCCAAATCCGACTTCGATGGGAAGAAATGATAGAAGCTACCCTTCTTGGAGCCAGCCTGCTCGCAAATGTGATCCACGCTGACCGCTCCGTAGCTTTGCTCCCAAATGAGCCGCATCGCGGTATCCAACAACTTCTGTTTGGTCTCGCATTCAGGTTTCATACTTCGCTACCGGTCAAAACTATCGTTGGAGTTGACCGTTCAGTCAAGTTGGAAAAATCAGGCCCGAAGAACTATCTGGATTCCGCGGTGTTACTGTTTGCATAAAGCCTGGTATCTCGGAGTTGTTTGTGGATGGGAATCAACGGTTTAAAAGTTGCATGTAACGTCTGCGTGGTTATGTTTGTCTAAGAAGAACGTAAGGAGCGAAATATGAAATATCACTCTATGAGCCTGACAGCAGTGGCAGTTGGACTTGTGCTGGTGCTGACAGGATGTGAAACTCCCTCGGGCCGTCCGGACAACACGGCGACGGGTGCGTTGGTTGGCGGTGCAACCGGCGCCGGTATTGGGGCTATCGCGGGAGGCCGTCATGCGGGTGAAGGGGCATTAATCGGCGGCGCGATCGGCGCGCTCACCGGCGCCATCGTTGGCAATTCCATCGATCAGCAGCAACGGGAACGAGTACGTGAATATTCCCCACAAACAATCCAGCGCATCGATCAGGGTCAACCGCTCGGAGTGGCGGACATCAAAGCCCTCGCCAGGGCCGGTGTCAGCGACGAGGTCATCATCAGCCAGATCCGCAATTCGCACACGGCCTATCACCTGAGCACCGCGGAGATCATTGATCTCAAGGACGCCGGCGTCAGCGAGCGGGTCATCGACTTCATGATCAACACGGCCGGCGGCGCCGACGCAGGACCACCACCACCACCGCCATCGACACAATATGAGGAAGTCGTGGTGGCTCAACCTCCGCCACCGCCGATTGTGGAAGAGGTCTACTATCCGGCGCCCGGACCAGGGTACGTGTGGGTCGGCGGCTATTGGGGATGGTACGGGGGACGCTGGGTGTGGGTGCGAGGCCGCTGGGCCTGGCCGCCCCATCGCCATGCGGTTTGGGTCAGTGGTTACTATGCGCACCGTGGCGGCGGCGGTGTGTGGGTCTCCGGCTACTGGAGATGAGCGGGCGCGTTTGTCGCCTGGCCGAGCTGAATCTGTTTCGCGATTGAGTTTTCTCCGGTTGCGGAGCAAGGTGTGGTCGTCGCTGGAAACGGCCCCGAAATAGGAATGAGACCTTCCTCCAAAGATCTGGCGGTTTTTTATTACCAGTTGGGGACAATGCTGCAAGCGGGTGTGAACATCCGCAACGCGCTCACCTCGCTGCAGGAAACCGGGCCGCGTCCGTTACGGAAGACCGTCGCGTTTCTGGGCGAGCGCGTTCAGGAAGGCGAACCCCTGCATCAAGCCGTGGCCGAGAGCCGGCGTTGCCGCTTTGCGCGCCTTGATCAGCATACCCTCGCTGTTAGCGAACAGAGCGGCGCCCTGGACGTGGGGCTGTTGTCCCTTGGTAACTACTACGAGAATCTGGCGCGAGCACGGCGTAAAATGATCTCCGCTTCGATGTTTCCCGCGCTAATACTGATGGTCGCGGTATTCGTCTCTCATCTTCCCGCCCTCGTCGCCGGCGCACTCGGGCAGGGAAACTATGGCTTGCCCGAGTACCTGCGCGACACAGTCGGGTTCCTTATTCTTCTTGCCGCCGCAACCTGCGTGATTCACTGGATCATCCGTATCGCGTTCAAGACCCCAAAGCTGGATCTGGCCATGGATCAATTCATCCGCCTCCTGCCCGTCGTAGGTCGGGTGCGGTTCGATTATGCCCTGAGCCAGTGGATCTCTTCGGTTCGGTTGATGCTTAGAGCCGGCTTTGGTGTCATAACCGCGCTCGAGTTCTCCAGCAAAACCATCAACAGCCCGCGGATCGCCCACGCTTACGACGTGGCCCGTCCCCTCATCGACAGCCAGTTGGAAGTCAGCCGCGCGCTCCAGGCCACCGGCGTATTCCCGGAACATCTGATCCAATTCTGGGCAACGGGGGAACAAAGCGGTCGTCTGGACGACATGTTGGATCGGCTGGCCCAGCATTACGAGGAACGCTGGCGTCACAGTCTCGATCTTCTCAGCAGTTGGCTCCCGCGCATCGCCTACGGGCTCGTCTGCGTTTACATGATTTTTCAAATGGCAAACCTGCTCGGCCCGCTCATCGGCGCCTACTCGGAAGCCTTGCAATAATGTTGGTTGCCAGCGTGACTTTTTGCGCGCACGTTTGTCTAATTAGCGATGCCAGCGCCCGTCAAATGCGACGATCCCGTGGCTGCGCCTGAAATGGCAACAACGCCTTCGGCGGCATCCACGCCTGGTCCGTGGCAGGCCCTCTACGAGCAACACTCGCGTTATGTCTATTATCTGGCCCTGCGTACCGTCGGCGATCCGACTCTCGCCGAGGACATTACGCACGACGTGTTTCTGAAAGCGTACCGCCACCTCGACCAATTTCGCGGTCAGGCCGGTCTGCGGACGTGGCTGTATCGCATTACCATCAACCATTGTCAGAACACGCAACGCGCCTGGCAGAAGCGGAGCATCATCAGCACCGGCGATCCGCAAGCGTTGGATGCCGTGGCCGCCAATACGGACAGCCCCCTGCGCGTCCTGGAGATCAAGGAATTGGGTGAGAGAATCCAGAAGACACTGGAGGCGCTGCCCGACGAATACCGGTTATTGCTCTTGTTGGTGGCGGACGAGAATTTGAGCTACCAGGAAGTCGCCTCGCTGACGGAACAGAGCTCGGACGCGGTGCGGGGCAAGTTGCACCGCGCGCGCCGGGCATTCACGTTGGAGTTTCAAAAGAACAGTTGAAAGGAACTTATGGATTCAGACCCACCGAAGCAACGCTTCCGACATCGTCAGGCGGAGGAACAGGCCACCGAACAACAGCAGACTACCGGGCAACAGGCCGGCCTCGCGTTCGAGTCCGTGGAGGAATTGCTGCGTTACGACAACCTCCAGACCGTGCCGCCCCCGGCGATTGCCGAGCGCCTCAAGATTTCCATGGAACGGGAACCAAAACCGAAACGCTCCTGGTGGCATCGGCTTTTCGGTAAGTAGAACGTCATGAACCCTGCCAGGCGAGTTTGGGACTACCTGCCGCGCGGACTTCGCGGGCCACTGTTGTTTCTGTTGATGACCGGTGTTGTTGCGCTGGCGGGGAATCTCACGGGTACGTTTGACCTCTACAGGCCGCTCGCGCTGTGGCCAGGAGAGTTCTGGCACGGACGTGTATGGCAAGTGGCAACGTACGCGCCGTTGCCCTTCGGACCAGCGGACTTGATTTTCAACGGATTCCTCTTTGCTGTGCTTGGTACGCGGCTGGTGATCGGGTTGGGGCGGCGGCAGTTTTGGGTGTTTTGCCTTGTGGCGATGGCCGGCACGGCGGTCACGAAGCTGGTGCTCAGCCCGTTTAGCCACGGAGGATTGGTCGGTATTGGCGGCGTGGTTTTCGCGATGTTCGCGGCATGGTATCGATTGTTTGGCAACGAGGAAGTGATGATGATGGCCACGTGGCGGATGCGGATGCGCACAGCAATCCTGATCATCGCGGGGCTGATTATTATGTTCGGCTTGTTCAGTCCGTGCGGGTTTTGGAATGCGCTGGCCATTCTCGGCGGCGGCGCATCGGGCTGGCTGTATCTCGCCGCGCAGTCGTACTGGCGGTCGCGTCGTGGCCCGCAGTTATTGCCGTCGGAGCGGATCAGCCGATTGGAGTTATGATTGGCCTCGAAGAATCGGTGGTGGCGACACGCGCGCCGGATCGTGCGGTCCTTGCACGCGAACGGGCACAGCTGGCTCTTGCGGCGCTCGCGGATTGCCAGTTGTGCGCGCACCATTGCGGTGTCAATCGGCTCGCGGGTGAACGGGGAATGTGCCATGCCGGAACTGCGGCCCGCGTTTTTTCCGCGCAGGTTGAAGTGGGGGACGAGATGGAATTGCTCCCGACGTTCGCCATCGCCCTCAGCGGCTGCGACCTGCGGTGTTCCTTTTGCATTACCGGAGCGGAGAGTTGGAACCCCCGGGCCGGTGAAGCATTGTGTCCGGTCACTCTGGCTGCCCGGGCAAAGACTGCCATGGAGAACGGAGCGCAGACAGCCATGATTCTCGGGGGGGAGCCAACCATCCATCTACCGGCCGCGCTGGAGATTGTTGCTGCGTTGCCACCGTCGCTGCGCCTCATCTGGAAGACCAACGCTCATGGCACCGCCCTGGCCCGAGGTTGGCTGGACGGGCTGTTCGATGTCTGGCTGGCGGATTACAAATTCGGAAACGACAACTGCGCGGAGCGTTTGGCGAGTGTGCCGCGCTACCAGGACGTGGTCCGCGAGAACCTTGTTTGGGCCAGCCACAATAGTGAACTCATCGTCCGTCATCTGCTGATGCCGGGCCACGTCGATTGCTGTTGGGAACCCATTGCCCGATGGCTTGCGGCAAACCTGCCATCCGTAAAGGTGAGTCTGCGATCCGGATTCTGGCCGGCGTGGCGGGCCACGAATCATCCGGAATTGTCCCGACCTTTTTCGCTGACGGAATTGCGGTCTGCCTGGACCATTGCGGGCAATTATGGCTTGCGTCTGATCGAATGAAACCCAAGACTGGACAACTTGAGATGGCAACGACTGGGAACGCGTCGATCACGGATTTGCGAATCCAGGCGGATGGAACGATTTTCGCCCACAACCTGACTCCCGCCATGGCCGAGTTATTGAGCGCCCTCAACCCCTCCGACGGACCCATGAAGCAACGGGCTTGTGCCATCAAACCTCGATCAACCGATGAACTTCCAGCAAGAACTTGAGACCCTGATCCGGGCCCGCTACCCGATCCTGTACGTGGTGACTTCCGAAGAGACCCGGGTGCAAAACCTGATCGTGCCGATAGGCACGAAGCGCCAGAAGAAGGTTTTTGAATGGTCTTACAGCACAGGGCTGCTTCCCGCCGGCACTTCTTTCCAGTCCCAGAAACATCGCAACGCCGCCACGAAAGACCCGTTGACCGCGTTGGACCAGGTGGTCGACCAAATTGAACCGGCCATTTTCGTCTTCAAGGATTTCCACCCGTTCCTGACCAGGAACAATTTTGCCGTGATCCGCAAGCTCAAGGACATCGCCCTGCATTTGAAAAACAGTTTCAAGACGGTCATCCTGATTTCACCCACTTTGGAAATCCCCACCGAATTGGACAAGGAAATCACGGTGCTGAACTTTCCACTGCCCTCGCGCGAAGATCTGGGAGGCCTGCTGGACGGGATCATCAAAGACGTCAAAGACATGCAGGATGTGAAAATCGAACTGGATAACGGGGGGCGTGAGCGGTTGCTGCAAGGTGCCCTCGGGCTTACCTGGAGCGAAGCCGAAAACGTCTTTGCCAAGATCATCGTCAAGGAAGGCCGATTGAGCGGGGACGATGTGGCCGAGGTGTTTTCCGAGAAGCAACAGATCATCCGCAAGAGCGGGCTGCTGGAGTACTACGCCAGCAGCCAAACGATCTCCGACGTGGGCGGCATGGCGGTGCTCAAGGATTGGTTACTAAAGCGTGCGGTGGCGTTTACCGAGGAAGCCCGCGACTTCGGCCTGCCCGCGCCGAAGGGCGTGTTGCTCCTCGGCGTGCAAGGCTGCGGCAAGAGCCTGTGCGCCAAGGCCGTCTCCAGCCTTTGGCAACTCCCGCTGCTGCGGTTCGACATGGGCCGCATGTTCAACAGCCTCGTTGGTTCTTCCGAGGAAAACGTGCGCAAGGCCATTGCCGTGGCCGAGTCGGTCGCCCCCGCCATCCTCTGGGTGGACGAAATCGACAAGGCTTTTGCCGGCATCCAGGGATCTGGCAGCTCGGATGGCGGCACCACGGCGCGCGTCTTCGGGACGTTCCTGACATGGCTTTCAGAGAAGACGACGGCTGTGTTCGTCGTCGCCACCGCGAACGATATTTCCCAACTTCCACCCGAGCTCCTGCGCAAAGGAAGGCTGGACGAGATTTTCTTCGTCGATCTGCCGGCAGAAGAAGAGCGCATCGACATTTTCCGCATCCATCTGGCCCGGCGTGGGCGCCGCCCCGAGGACTTCGACCTCAAAGCGTTGGGAGCCGCCAGTGAACACTTCAGTGGCGCCGAAATTGAAGAGGCCATCATCAGCGCGTTGTACGACGCGTTCTACGCCCAACGGGACCTGACAATGGACGATGTCCTCCAGACGATGCGCCAAACGGTGCCGCTCTCCAAAACCATGGACGAACATTTGAACCGTCTGCGCAGTTGGGCTGAAGGCCGGGCCCGGCATGCCAGTGTCCCTCGCGCGCTCACACCGGCCAAGGACCATCGGCGGATGGAGGTTTAGTGCCCATGAATCTGGAATCAATTGCGGAATTCTTCAAGAGATGCGGCCAGTTTGGCGGGAACATCTTCGTCCTGGTGTTCGTCGCTTTTCTGGTCATCGGCACGGCGGTCTATGTGCTTTCAATCGTGTTCGGGCACCACTAACACCCTCTCAATCTGGTCGCTCTGTTCGAAGTTTTCCGCGTGAGCATGAAGGCCCTGCCTTGTCTAATTCCATGAACGAGGGAGTTATCATACATATGAGTTCCGTGAGCATTTTGACGCCGGTGGTCGTGGCTGCGTGGCCCGTGTTCAGTGCGGTGGTCGCGGCGGCAGCTACTTCGATGGGATACACCGTGGTGGCGGACGTTCTGGATAAGGTGGGGCCGATAACCGCGGCGACCAAAGTCGCCCGGCGCGTGGAATTGCAGATCGCCAACACCGAACTGGTAACCGATCAACTGGGGCGCGACCAGCACATCGCCGTCACCCGCGGCGGGGTGACCGTGACCTTTTCACGCGACGCGCGGGGCCATGCCCAGGTCTGCGTCAATGGCGTTGATGAAACCGAGGAAGCACTTCGCGCGGTCGGAGAAGAATTGAGCCAGCGCGTCGTCCAACAATATGTTTACCAGCGCTTGATCGATGAGTGTCGGGCGCGCCAGTTCCTTATTGTTGAGGAAGAAGTGGAAGCTGACAAAAGCATTCGCCTGAAGGTCCGCCACTGGGAAGGTTGAAATGCCGCAACGCGAATTTGAAATTACCATCGCTCCCGACGGAAATGTGCAGTTGCATATCAAGGGATACAAGGGCAAGAGCTGCCTGAAGGTCGTCCGTCTTTTCGAACAAATTGTTGGCAAGGTTGAATCCCAACGCGAAACGAGCGAGTTTTATGAACCCGAAGAGGATGTCCGTTTCCGAATCGATCAACGGCAATAAACGGGTGGGGCCCGGACGAGAACAGTGAGAGATGCCGCAATTCATAGGGCTCAAGCCGAATCGCCGTACTATCCACCTCGGGAGCGCTGGTATAGCCGATTTTGGTATCCGTGGTATCTCATCAAACGGAGGCTCCACCTGGCGGCCGTAACCGACGGGTTTGAACTGCCGTTTCACAAGCTGCTTTTGGGGATGACGGTGCCGGGGCTCTCGTGGTTGTGGTACGGACGTCCCATCTTTGGCTTGCTGACGATGGCGAGCTATTGTCTCATGGTCATCACGTTTCTTATCTGGATCGGCCACCCGGCGGGAACCGTCTCGCTTGCCATCCTGATGTCGATCCATACGAGCAGCATTCTGTTCATGAACCGTCGGCTGACGCCTGACGTGGAGCTATGGAAGCGAATCATCTGGTCGCTCGTGGTGTTCGCGCTTGTCAGCCTGTTGGTGTATCGACCGTTGCGTTGGCAGATGGAGCGCCGCTGGTTCATGGCGTTACGCGTTGGCGAACGTGTACTGGTCGTCAAGACGAGCGCATCTCCCAGCCTAGTCAAACGGGGCGACTGGGTAGTCTATCGAATTACCCCCAGCCATAGCTACCGAACAGAGGTTGACGGAGGGTATGCACGGGTTGAAGGGGGCTATGGGCTTGGTGAGGTGTTGGCGGTTGCCGGCGACACCATCTCCTTCCAGGCAAAAGAGTTTTCCATCAATGGCGTGTCGCGACCACGGCGCGCCTACATGCCGGCCAGCGGAAATCTCGTAGTGGCCGATGGAAGCTGGTTTATTTGGCCGGATGTGACTATAAGTGGATACGGGAATGTGGGAGCAGATGTAACGGAAAATGCCATGACTGCCCTGGCAATGGTGCCCAGGTCGAACTTCATGGGAACGGTGTTCCACCGCTGGTGGTGGAGAAAGCAGACCCCGGCATGAGCCGATTCAATAATCTGGAGCTCGGCGGCGAATCCGAAGAACAATCGGCCTCACAACCCTTCGTCAAAGACGAGGCTTACTATCAGCAGGAAGCCCAAACAGCTTTTGAAACCGGTGATTTTGAACAGGCCCTGCGTTCCTCCGCCAAAGTGCTGGAATACAATCCGCAGAATGCCACTGCTTGGACCGGCCAGGTAAAAATGCTGGTTGAATTGGGCGAATTTCGCGAAGCCAAGCTCTGGGCGGACAAGGCGCTGGAAAAGTTTCCCCATGAACCCGAATTGCTCGCGGCCAAGGGAGTGGCGCTCGCGCGGATCGGCGATATCAAGGAGGCCCTGGCATTTTCGGATGCCGCCGTCGAGGAACGCGGTGACACACCCTATGTCTGGCTGGCACGGGGAGACGTATTGCTGGCTGCGAAACGCCGCCAAGCCTCGTTTTGCATGGAACAGGCGGTCGCACGCGCCCACAATTGGCTCATCCGCTGGCAGGCCTCTCGGATTTATTATTACTACAGCAAGTTTTCCCTCGCGTTACAAATGGCGCAACAGGCTCTGTCTCTGGACGCTACCCGTAGCGTCATCTGGATGCAACTGGGATACTGTCAAACTGCCCTCGGCCTTACCGCTTTGGCCAACGAGTCCTTTGAGCAGGTCCGACAACTAAATCCCCACAACCGCGAGGTTGCGGCGGCGTTGTTGGAATCGACACGAATGGGCCTGACCGGGCGATTTTCCCGCTTCTGGAGACGGGTGCTACGCCGATGAGAAAGATGAAACTTGATTCACTGTTGGCGGCGGCGAAACAACACCACGCCTCGGACCTGCATCTTATTTTTGGCGTGCCTCCCGCCTACCGCATCAACGGTGAAATCATCCTCGCCGATGAGGATGCCATGTCCACCGAGGAGATCACGGAGATCACCCATGGCTTGCTAAACGATCTACAGCGGCGAAAATTCGAGCAGGAATGGGAGCTTTGCATTTCTCTGTATCACAGCGCGGCCGGTCGTGTGCGCGTGACCATCTACCGGCGCAACGGTCATCCTGAACTGTGTTTCCGTCTTTGCGGAGAATCGATCCCGAGCCGTGAAATCCTGGGCCTGCCACCAAAGGTCGATGAACTGGCGCGCAGGCCCAATGGGCTGGTATTGATCACCGGGCCGACCGGCTCCGGAAAGACCACCACGCTCAATTACATGATCAACCTGATCAACAGCGAGCGCCGCTGCAAGATCGTGACCATTGAGGACCCGATCGAGTTCGTCCACGAAAACCGTTCGGCGATCATCGTCCAGACCGAAGTGTTGACGGATACCCATTCATTTCATCGAGCCCTGATCCATGTGTTGCGGCAGGACCCGGATGTCATCGTCATCGGCGAGATGCGCGATCCCGAGACGATTGCGACTGCGCTAACCGCAGCGGAGACCGGTCATCTCGTACTGGCCACGTTACACTCGCCGAACACCACCCAGGCACTGGAGCGTATCACGGGCATCTACGAAGGCAGCACTCAGCGGCAGGTGGTCCTCCAATTGTCCAACGTTCTGCAGGGAATCCTCGCGCAGGATTTGTTGCCATCTGCCGATCGCTCCCATCGCGTGCTCGCCTATGAGATGATGATTGCCACCCCGGCAATCCGCAACGGGATCCGTGAAAACAAGATCACCCAGCTCGAAAACACAATGCAGGTGTCAGCCAAAGACGGCATGGTGTTGATGGATAACCATCTTGCCGAGCTATACGAACGCTGCCTGATTACCTACGACACCGCCGTTAGCCGCGCCCGCCGGCCGGATAACATCGTGAAGGACAATCAGGCCGCGAACGGTCAGCCAGCGCGCCGATAAGTTCACGCCCTCATTTGCGAGGATAAGAACACCTCGCAACTTGCTGAGAAACTCAGCGAAGAAAATTGGAGGCGGGTGTTAGAATCGGCCTTTTCCCGCCGCGATTGCAGTGACATAATGCCTGATTTTAGCGACTAATCAAGGATAACCACTTTTACCCAAGTATACCTTTCTTAACTCGTTTGGTGTCAGTTTTGGTGTCCGCCTCGCACCTAGTTCTGTAGGACGCGTTCCTACAAAAAAATCCTCCTTCGCCTGATTGGACTGCCGCACCTTAGGTCTATAATTCTAATTAAGGACAATCGTAGTGGGCGAACCGGTCAAACATCAAAGGAGCAGACCATGAATAAAATAGCGATTGTTGCACTAGTTGCTAGCATATTGTCATTGTCCGGATGCGAGACAGCGCCTTCCGAACGGACAACCCGCCAACAACGCGAACCAATTGGGGATACTGAGCACAGTCTCACAGTGGTGGTAAAGAGTGTTCCACCGGGAGCGAAAGTCTATGGAGCCTGGAGCGGATCACCCGGCACGTTGCTCGGCACGACACCGCTCGAAATCAAGTATACTCGCCATGTAACTTTGGGAGAGGCGCTACGCGGCGCGGAGACAGGCGGCAGGTTCACCGGAACTGCTCCTGTATACGAAACCTTGGAGACTGACTTCCATGCGAACGGTTCGGAGAATTACACTACACGTGCTTTCTTCAAGTGCTACCTGCTTATGGATGGCTACCTGCTGCATCGGTTACACGAGCAAGTTGACGACAGCCACTCAGTGGCCTTCCAAGGTTTCTACGGTGGCCATCGTGAGATCACAGTGCAGCTTTCTCCGCAGCCGGGAGTCGTGGCACCTGTTGGCCAACAGGGCCAATAGGCGCATACGAACTAAGAGAAACCCGGTCATTCTTTCAGGCTCCGTTCTGATGTCCACTTCGTCAGGCATCACCGCACGGCGACCGAAGGGACATCCTTGGTGATCGTGCTCAAACTGGCGCGCTGGCCGGTTTCCGTATCGACACAGTAGAAGGCCCCGCCGCGATTGCCGCGACGAATTAAACGGTAGCGTGTTTTCACATTTCCTTTCACGCAACCGCAACTATAGGTGAGGCCGACTCCGCTCTGTCAGCGAGCAGTGGACGAGTTAACGCCCGTTACGCTGAATTCTCACGGAGTAGGAAAACTGGTGTCCGTCGTGGACCACACGGCTCCAAACTCTTTGCTCCACTCACAGTTAGAGATGGAGGCGGGTGTGAGAATCGAACTCACGATAGGAGTTTTGCAGACTCCCGCCTTACCACTTGGCTAACCCGCCCGCAGACCGCACGCCGAAAATAGCATGAGCCGCCGCGCGGCGCTACAGGAAAAAAACTGCTGACGCGGGCGACAGGCGTCCCTATACTCCGAACCCATATGCCCGAAAGCTTCAAGCGCCTCTCGATTTTAATTCCGGTTTTCAATGAAGTCCGCACCGTGGAGGAGATCGTCCGTCGCGTGCGCGCGGCGGATTGTTGCGGCTTGGAAAAGGAGATCATTCTTGTCGACGACGCCTCCACCGACGGCACGGGTGATCTTCTAAAAAAAATCCAGCGCGACAACGGGGTCAGCGTATCCTCGCATCCCTACAACCGCGGCAAGGGCGCGGCGTTGCGCACGGCCCTCGAACATGCGACTGGCGACATTGTCCTGATTCAAGACGCCGACCTCGAATATGATCCATCCGATTATCCCGCCCTGTTGCGGCCGATCCTGGATGGGCGTGCAGACGTCGTCTATGGTTCACGCTTTGCCGGGGGGACCCATCGTGTGTTGCTGTTCTGGCATTTCATGGCCAACCGTTTCCTCACGCTGCTCTCGAACATGCTCTGCAACCTCAATCTCACGGACATGGAAACCTGCTACAAGGTCTTCCGTCGACAATGCATCGAGGGCGTGAAGCTGACCTCCAACCGTTTTGGCGTCGAGCCCGAGTTGACCGCCAAGCTGGCGCGTCGCCGGTTCCGCTTTTACGAAACCGGTATCAACTATTCCGGTCGCGACTACAGTGAAGGCAAGAAGATCAACTGGAAGGACGGCCTCGCTGCGCTCTGGTTCATTTTCCGCTATCGCTTTTTTGATTGAGTGCCCGGCGCACCGGCTCACAATTGTGTTGAGAAGGCACGCAGACGTTTCACCACCCGCTCGACCGCTTTCAGGATATAATCCACATCTTCCCGGGTGTTGCTCTTGCCGAAGGAGAAACGCACGGCGGCCCGCGCCAGCTCATGTGGCAAGCCCATCGCTTGCAGCACGTGCGACGGCTGCAGTGAACCGACCGCACACGCCGAGCCGCTGGACACGGCTACTCCCTCGAGGTCGAGACCGAGTAACAACCCTTCTTCCTCACAACCCTCAAAACTGAAGTTGATGGTGTTCTCGATGCGTTGCTTCGCGTGACCATTGCGGTGCGCACCGCGGATCCGCTGCGCGATGCCATCGCTGAGCTTTTCGGTGAGGTCGAACAGGCGGTCCTGTTCCTCCCTCATTTGCGCGGTGGCCAGCTCAGCAGCCAGGCCCAGACCGACGATCGCAGCAACGTTCTCTGTCCCCGCGCGCCGCTCATTCTCGTGGCTGCCACCGAACAGCAGCGGATCCAACTTCGTGCCGCGCCGGACGTACAGCGCGCCGACGCCTTTTGGGCCGTAAAACTTATGCGCCGCAATAGAGAGTGAATCCACGCCCCAATCGTTCACGTTCACCGGCTGCTTGCCAAACGACTGAACGGCGTCGGTGTGAAACGTCACGCCGCGCTCGCGGCAGATCGCCGCCAATTCCTTCACAGGCTGGATCGTGCCTGTCTCGTTGTTAGCCGACATGATCGACACCAATACGGTATCTTCACGGATTGCCTGGCGAAGACCACCGGGATCGATAAGGCACTCGCGGTCGACAGGCAAATACGTGACCTCGCATTCGCCCGTCTTCTCGAGGTATTGGCAGGCGTGAAGTACGGCATGATGTTCAATGGTGCTGGTGATGATGTGCCGGCCCTGCTTGCGGTGGGCGCGGACAGCACCGAAAACGGCCATATTATCGGCTTCGGTGCCACCCCCGGTGAAAACGATCTCGCCTTCCTGCGCCCCGAGGATCCTGGCCATGCGCACGCGGACATCGTCGATGGCCGCCCGCGCGTCGCGTCCGAAAATATGCACACTGCTGGCGTTGCCGAAATGATCGCGCAGGTACGGAAGCATGACCTCCAGCACCCGCGGATCCAAGGGCGTGGTTGCGTTGTAGTCTGCGTAGACGCTTCGCATCAAATACCCGCACCGTCCGAGTGGCCGATCATCTTGTCGCGGTCCGCCCCGGCGATTTTCATCCGCGTCTGTCCGGCCTCGGAATACACGACCGTGTTGGGCGGTACAGATTCCAGCAGCCAGACGTTGCCGCCGATGATTGAGCCTTTACCGATCGTCACATCACCCAGAATCGTCGCGCCCGCATAGATCGTCACGCCGTCCTCGATGTTCGGGTGGCGCTTGATCCCTTTAACAACGCGACCTTTCGCGTCCTTTGGAAAATGCTTCGCGCCGAGCGTCACGCCCTGGTAAATCTTCACATGCTTGCCGATAACGGCAGTCTCGCCGATAACCACCCCGGTGCCATGGTCGATAAAGAAATGCGGGCCGATTTCGGCGCCAGGATGGATGTCGATGCCGGTCTTGTTATGCGCCCATTCCGTCATGATACGCGGGATGAGCGCGATGTGCTGGCGATAAAGCAGGTGCGCGAGACGTTGCACCGCAATGGCTTCGATACCCGGATACGCCAGGATGATTTCCTCGTTGCTGATTGCCGCAGGATCACCCTCGTAGGCGGCTGTCACGTCCGTCTGCAAAATCGCGCGTACGTCTGGCAAGTCGTTCAGAAATTCATGCGTCACGCGCGCCGCCGTGCCCGCCAAGTCATTCGGATCGCAATCGTCGCACGGCCGGTACTCCAGGCTTCGATGAATCTCGTTCTCGAGCCGCCGCGCGACCGACGCCACCAATTCGTTGGTGTACTCGATCAACTGGTTGGAATGAAGGGGGTCCTTGTCGTAGAATCCGGGGAACATCAACCGCAGTAAATCCCGGGCAATTTCAACCACCGCTTCACGCGACGGCAGATTCGCACCGTCCAGATGATTGATCCCGCCATATTTGTGGAACGAATCCACCAACTCATCGAGAATCTTTGTCAGCTTCTTCGTCATGACAGAGTGTAATATGCCCGATATCCGGCGGCTTGTCGATGCCATCGCGACGGGGAAGAGCATACCCTCTGCCCTCAGTTCGAATTATTTTTATGAATTACTTTACATACGAGCTCGTCATTGCTACACTTTCGTTTGTAGTGCAGAGGGATCGGCGGTTTAATCGTGAGCAACCAGACGGTACTCGTCGTTGAGGACGATGCCAACATGCAGGACTTCCTGAAGGAAGTCCTCGCATCCGAGGGGCTCATTGTCCACACGGCTTCCGACGGCAAAGAAGCGCTCAGCAAAACCCTCACCCTGGCCCCTGATTTGGTGCTTCTGGATCTCCGCATGCCCAATCTCGATGGTGTGACGTATTGCAAAGCCGTCCGTGTCGACAAGCGTACGAAGAATATTCCCATCATTGTTGTCACCTCGCTGAGCATGCAGGCGAAGCTGGAGGAAAGCATCGCCGCCGGGGCCGACGACTTCGTCGCCAAGCCTTTTGATGTCAACGACCTGCTCCTGCGCGTACGTTCCATGCTTAAGGTGCAACACATCACCGACAACCAGGAACGGATGCAGCGTTACATTCTAAGTCTGCGGCAGGCGCGAGGCGAAACCTCGCCCAAAACCTAGGCACACAAAGAGCGGAAGCGCCGGTCGTGACGCGTTAGGTTTACGGCATCAGGTCAAAGGAAGTTTTCAGGCGGATATCCCGCGACGAGGCCCCCACCAGGATTTCAAACGCTCCCGGCTCTGCCACCCAGTCTTTCTTTGTCGGATCGTAAAAGGCCATGGCGTTCTTATCGAGAGTGAAAGAGACCGTTTGGGTCTGCCCGGGCTTCAACACAACCTTACGGAACGCCTTTAGTTCTTTCACGGGACGGTCAACAGTTGATTGAACATCGTGCACGTACAACTGCACGACCTCCGCGCCGTCTCGCGGGCCGCTATTGCGCACGTTCAGGCTCACTTGCACTGGTTGGTTGGGCGCGACTTTTTCCGGAGTCACCTTTAGATTGCTGTATTCAAACGTGGTATAGGACAGCCCATAACCGAATGGGAATTGGGGTTCAATGTTTTGCTTGTCGAAATGACGATAGCCGACATAGAGGCCCTCGTCGTACCCGACCGCGCCATTCTCGCCCGGATAGCGCCCGTACGCCGGTGAATCCTTCCACTCTTTGAAGAATGTCACGGGGAGCCTGCCGGATGGGCTGACGTCGCCAAACAAGACATCAGCGATCGCGTTGCCGGCCTCCTCACCACCGAACCAACCGTTGACGACTGCCGTCACTTGATCGATCCAGGGCCCCATCAGTATTGGCGCGCCCACCGCAAGCACCACAACGGTGTTTTTATTCGTCTTCGCGATAGCTTCAATCAATTCATTCTGGCCTGTCGGCAGTTCCAGCGATTTGCGGTCAAAACCTTCTGATTCAATCCGCGATGAATCTCCCACAAATACAAAGGCCACGTCTGACGTCGCCGCGAGGGAAACCGCCTCTTGAATCAGGTCGTCGCTGGCTTCCGGGGTTATCTTCTCCGCCCCATCCCCCTCCAGGACGCACCCTTGGGCATAGCCGACTCTGAATCGAGTACCCGCCCGCAAACGAATACCGTCGAGCGGGCTTGCCGCGTAGACCGGCCTCACCATTGCGCTACCACCACCGCCGACGCGCGCGGTACCGGCATTCGGGCCGATCATGGCTATCGAATGGACTTTTCGCGGCGTCAATGGAAGCACCCCATCCGCATTCTTGAGCAAGACAATGCTTTGCGTGGCCGCCGCGCGCGCAATGGCTCTTTGCTCGGTAGTGTCAATCGGTCCCCCCTCCGAATCCTCGCGCTCGAAGAGGCCGATGGTGAACATCGCTCGCAGCATTCGGCGAATCTTATCGTCAATCACGGCCTGTTGTACCTTGCCACTCGAGATGAGTGGGAGCAGTAACTCCCTGTTCAGGAACTCACCCTTCGGCATTTCGATGTCCAAACCCGCATTGGCTGTTTCAAGAGTGGAGTGTACCGCGCTCCAGTCTGAGACCACGAAGCCCTTGAAACCCCATTCCTTTTTCAGAATCTCGGTGAGTAAGTACGGATTCTCGGAGCACCACGTGCCGTTCAGTTTGTTGTACGCCGACATCACGGACCAGACACCAGCTTCACATACGGCTGCGCGAAAAGCCGGCAGGTAAATCTCGCGCAAGACGCGCTCGTCCATTTTCACGCTGATGGTGCCCCGCTCGAACTCCTGGTTGTTCGCGGCGAAGTGTTTCACGGTGGCGATGACACCCTGGCTCTGTATGCCCTTGATGTACGCCACCGCCATCCGCGAGGCGAGATACGGGTCTTCGCTGTAACTCTCGAAGTTCCGGCCGCCCTGGGGTGCGCGCTGGATATTCACACACGGGGCAAGCATCATATCTTTGTTGAGGATCCTGGCTTCCTCGCCAATGGTTCGCCCCACCCGTTCAATTAAATCGGGATTCCATGTCGCCGCCAGGGCCACACCTGACGGAAAAGCAGTCGTGGGAATTGACGGATCACGGAACATTCCGGAAAGCCAACTGAGACTGCCGCCTCCGGCGCTTGGGGAGTTGGTGCCGCCACTTGCGCGAGCCGCGCGACGCTGATGGGGCAACGGAATCCTCACTCCCTGCGGCCCGTCAGCCATTCTGATGGCGGGGATCCCTAGGCGCGCGTTGGGCTTTGACTCAAACCCCGTCCCGCTGAGCATGTCAACCTTCTCTTCGAGCGTCATTCGCCCGAGCAGATCCTCGACGCGCTGCTCGACAGGAAGTTTTGGATCCTTGTAAAGGACCGGCCCGGAAACATCCTCGGCTCGGGAGGCGGAAAGCAAACCTGCGAACAACGTCGCCGCAACAATGGAGTAGCACAACCGACAAGATTTCATCATAGATATCCTCCCGCGTGAAGCGTCCACACTGTAAAGAGGCAGAGCGTAGCGACTCTTGGCATTATGGTCAATCATCGGCTGATGGGCTTCTGCAGGGGCCGAGAAGCCCTGTGAGTACGTGGCTAAACGAATTGCACAGCAATTTCATCAGCGAAGAGGATTCCCCGCGGGGTGGGTATTAACCGGCCGTCGCGCCATTGTACAAGCTCCGCGGAAAGTAGTTCCGCAATTTCACCGGCCCACCGGCCTTGCAGTACTTCGGCGGGCACGCCGGCGTTCATCCTCATCCCGAATGCGGCGCGCTCAGCGGCGCGCAATTCGGGCGTGAGCGTCTCCTCAGAGATGACAACCGGTCTCCGGGTCCGGATTCCTTCGATATAACGATCTGTGTCCGGCACATTCTGCCAGCGGCGGTTGTCGACGGTGCTGCACGCGCTGGGGCCCAGGCCGATGTAGTTCTTGCCTTCCCAATATGCGATGTTGTGGGCGCACTCGCGGCCGGGCTTCGCGAAATTGCTAATCTCGTATTGGCGATAACCCGCGGCGCCGAGTGTGTCGATGGCTGTCTGATACATCGCCAATTCCTGCTCTTCGTTCGGCTTGAGAAGCCCTTTCTGGAAGAGCGACCAGAATTCCGTGTCCTCCTCCAGGATCAGGCAATACGTCGAGAGATGTTCGGGTTGAAGCTCGATGGCCTTTTTCAGGGTGCTGCGCCAGTGATCCATCGTTTGGCCCGGCAATCCAAACATCAGGTCAAGGTTGATGTTGTCGAACCCGGCCGCGCGCAGCCTTTCGTACGATTCAATGGCTGCTTTCAACGAATGCACGCGCCCGATGGTCTTCAACAGCTCGTCATCGAGAGCCTGGACGCCCATTGAGATACGGTTGACCCCGCACGCGCGGAACAGCTTCGCCTTCTCAGTCGACACGGTTGAAGGATTGCATTCAATGGTCCACTCGCCCAACTGGCTCAGTGAAACCTTGTCGTGGATCGCCTCCAACACGAGCCGCATAAGCGCCGCCGGTAACAAGCTCGGCGTGCCCCCGCCAAAAAAGATGCTTCGGGGGGCGAGTTGCGGGGCGAATCTTTCCAATTCCAACAACAGCGCGTCCACATAATCTTCCATCTTGGCGGCGCTGCCCGCTTCCGAATAAAACGCGCAGTAATTGCACTTCGCCGCGCAGAATGGCACATGCCCATAGAGGTGCTCGACTTTGCTTGATCGGATTCCCATACTTCTAGTCTACAATAGCGTCGGATATGAGTTCAGACAAACTCCAAATCATCCTCGCCAGCGCGTCCCCGCGCCGTGAAGACCTCCTGCGCGAGATGGGATTACAGTTCACCGTGGTGCGGCCAATCGACGTGGAAGAGTTGCTCGGCGGTGCGGCGCCCGATGTCGTCGCGATGCAGAATGCCCAACGCAAAGCTCGTGCGGTGGCGGGACGGCATCCGGATTCGGTGGTGATCGGGGCCGACACGATTGTTGTGCTCGATGGAAAGCTCTTCGGCAAGCCACGCGATCTTGAAGATGCCACGCAAATGATCGGGCAGTTGGCGGGACAACGGCACGAGGTCGTGACTGGTGTTTGCCTGTTGCACCGCGCGCTCGACACGGAACTGACGTTCGCCGAGACGACGCGGGTCTGGATGCGGCCTCTTACACACCCGCAAATTGCCGAATACCTCGGCAAGATGAACCCGCTGGACAATGCGAGCGCAAATAATAACTACGCAGAAAACTGGCAGAAAACTCACGGGTTCCTGAGTTGGGCCGGGGCGTACGCCATTCAACATGGTGACATCATCGAGCAGATTGAGGGGAGCTACAGTAATGTGATGGGACTCCCGGTTGAGAAGCTTCGGGCAACGCTTGAGCGGTTGGGCATACTTGGGTTGGGCGGCGGATAAACGTGATCGTCAATTCCTCGCTTGATGCGCTTCAGAGGCAAACCAGTACCTTGACCATGCGGATTCGCTAAAGTCCCTCTGGATTTTTCCAGCTGTGCATTGTGTTCAAGTCATTCGCTTGACGCTCGATTGCCAGAAATGAAGTCTTGACAGAAAATCATGTGAAGGATAGGAAGCCATCTCGTTCGTGTCGGGTGCCCGGTTATTATATGTTAGCCAACAATAGCAACCACGTCCGCAACCATGAATAGGAGCGCAGCTGCGCTATGAAATCCACCGTGCAGGGTTCTTTCACGCGAGAGTTGTTTCCCGTCCTCGTCAGTATGTCAGCGTTGTTCTTCTTCGTTCTGCGAGCCGATGCCATTATTGGTGCATCGCAGCAGATGCAACTGGGTAACCCCAGCGGTGCCACCGCCGACCCCACCAACCACAACCATTATCTGATTCAGCGTACCGTGGAAGCGCTCGATTATAGTGATAATTTGGGAGAGCCCAACTGGGCGAGTTGGGATTTGACTTCCTCGGATGTCGGCACGAGCGGTCGCTCTTCGTTTCACACGGACAGCACCCTGCCGTCGGGCTTTTACGAGGTGACCTCGGACGATTACACGAATGCAGGCTACGATCGCGGCCATATGTGCCCGTCCGATGATCGCACAGACAACACCAATGACAATTGGCTGGTGTTTTACATGTCGAACATTGTACCGCAGCAGGACGATCTGAATACCGGGCCCTGGGAGGCCTTGGAAACCTATTGCCGCACCCTGGCCTCCGCGGGCAATGAGTTGTTGGTCACTTGCGGGCCCAGCGCTTTCGACGGCTCTCGCATTCAACCCAGCGGCAAAGCGTCCATCCCCGGATATACCTGGAAAATCGTCGTCGTCGTTCCCGGCGGCAGCGGTTCTGCGATCAGTCGAATCACCAGCACCACACGCGTGGTCACGGTGAAGATGCCCAACGTCGCTGGTATCCACAGCGTGAACTGGACGAACTACATCACCAGCGTTAACCGCATCCAGGCCGATACGGGATATACATTTTTCACCGCCCTGTCCTCCAGCATTGCCTCCGCATTGCGCGCCGAGGTGGACGGCGGAGTTGACCATTACCCGCCTCTCGGCAAAGTGGTCATCAGCCAGGTCTACGGCGGCGGCGGCAACAGCGGCGCTACTTATAAGAATGACTTCATCGAACTCTACAATAGCGGCTCAACATCCGTGGATCTGAGCACCTACGCGGTCCAGTACGCCAGCGCGAGCGGCTCAACCTGGTCGGAGACCGCGCTCAGCGGTTCCATCGCGGCGGGTCAGTATTACCTTGTACAAGAGGCTGCGGGAGGCGGGGGCACTCAAAACCTCCCCACTCCCGAGGCGACTGGCACCATTAGCATGGCGGCTACCGCTGGCAAGGTCGCGCTTACGTCAACGACCACACTTCTCTCAGGCTCCAATCCGGTTGGCGGAGCAACGGTGGCGGACTTCGTCGGTTATGGCACCACGGCCAACGCCTATGAAGGCTCAGGGCCGGCTCCTGCGCCTTCCGCGACTGTCTCGGATCTGCGGGCCAACGGAGGCGCTACGGATACAGACAACAACGCGGCCGACTTTGCCACAGGGGCGGTTAATCCACGCAACAGCGGCACGGGCGGTGGTTCCGCAGGCACTGTCGTGATCAGCCAGGTCTACGGTGGCGGCGGAAACAGTGGCGCTACTTATAAGAATGATTTCATCGAACTCTACAATAGCGGCTCGGCGTCCGTGGACCTGAGCGCCTACGCCGTCCAGTATGCCGGCGCCACGAGCAGCAGTTGGTCAGAGACCCTTTTGTCCGGTTCACTCGCTCCCGGCCATTACTACCTGATTCAAGAGGCGGCGGGAAGCGGCGGCACCCAGAATCTGCCGACGCCTGAAGCGACTGGCACCATTGCGATGGCTGCCACCGCTGGCAAGGTTGCTTTGACCAAGACGCAAACGCTGCTGGCGGTCGATAATCCAGTGGGTACCGCCAACGTCGTGGACTTCATTGGTTATGGCACCACAGCCGACGCTTTTGAAGGCTCCGGACCTGCGCCGGCGCCATCAAACACAACCGCTGACCTGCGCGCCAACGGAGGTACCACTGATACCAACAACAATGCCACCGACTTCAGCGCTGGCGCACCGAACCCGCGCGATTAAACGGGCGTTTTCAGCCAGCGCATGAGAAATCCGCTCGTGCCACGCGGAGCTCGCCGCCCGGATTTTTCCGGACGAGCGAATTGCGTTATGGCCCCGCGGAACAATCGCCGGAAAATCCTCATTGTGGCCGGGCTGCTTGCGGTCATTGCGATTGCGGGCTCATGGCTTTGGCGTGGCGATTCTCATCCAAATCAGCCGGACATGAGCGCGTGGACGCCCGCTCCCGCACGGGCAGCCGTCTCCGCGAACTCGACTGGCGATTCGGAGCGGTTTTCAATCTCCGCTCATCTGAGGGCAGAACTCGACCAGGCTCTGCGCGAGCGAGACCCGCGAAAGCGCTCGGTGGATTTTGGATCCACTCTTGCGCTTCTGATGGCGCGGGATCCGGAGGCAGCGTTGACTTACCTGCGGACCATGCCTCACGGCGAAGAGTACACGCAAGGCTTGCTGACGGTTCTGGGAATCTTGGGACAAAGTGAACCGAAGCGCGCGCTCATGCTGGCCCGCGATATGGCGACAACCGGCGATCAACGGTTGATTTACAGCATCCTTTTTGACCAGTTGGCGCAGCGGAACGTATCGATCACACTCGACTACCTGAAGTTGGTCCCTGCCGGCGAGAGACGGGAAAATGCACTCCGCGCCCTGGCAACAATCTGGGCGGGCAGGGATGCAGCCTCCGCCCTTAACTGGGCGGAACATCTCGATGACGATGCTGAACGGACTGCCGCATTGGAGGCGACACTCCTCATTCATTCAAATCACGATCCTCGCCACACGCTCGAGCTGGCCCAACAGCTTCTCTCGGGAGGCGCGCGGGATCGAATCCTCGGCAGTAGCTTGAAACAATTAACTACCGACGATCCGCTAGCCGCCAGCCAAGTGGTGAGACAGCTTCCCGCGGGTCCCGTGCAAACTGCAGCCGTGCTTGACGTGGTTCGTGCACTCGCCGCCCAGCAGCCCGAAACGGCCATGTCATGGCTCGAAACCTTGCCCGAGGGCGAGCTGCAGGGATTGGCTTTGAACAACGCGCTTGATGTCTGGTGCGCGAAGAACCCACAGGATGCCGGACGATACGTCGCGCAAATGCCAGACAGCGCGGACCGAGATGCTGCCGCCGGGCATTTGGCGCAAGACATGGCGGCGACCAACCCGCTCGCGGCCATCCACTGGGCGGGAACCCTGCAAAGTGATTCAGCCCAGAACGTAGCGCTGGTTGGCATCGCCTCGGCCTGGGCCCGAACGCAACCGGAAGAAGCGACCCGCTGGACGAGCGATTTGTCGGCGGACAATCCAGCGCGGGATGAAGCCATGAGGGGTGCACTTTCCTACTGGGTGTTGGAGGATGCGGCCGCGGCTGGTCGGTTCGTGCAGAATTTGCCGGTGGCCGACCAACATGACGCCATTAAGTCGGTTGCTCCCGCGTTGGCCCAAAATAATGTGACAGACGCACTGAATTGGGCGCAAGGGATTCCCAATTCGGACTCCCGCCAGATTGCCCTGCAGGAAGTGGTTGGCCGCTGGGCAGACAACCAACCACAAGAAGCAGCCCGCTGGGTGTTGGCGGAACCCGAGGAAACAATGCGCGTGGAGCACATTCGAATCGTAACGGCACAATGGCTGGCCGAGGATCCGGAGAGCGTCAGTCTTTGGGTGCAAACATTGCGAGTTGGACCAACCCGTGACGCAGCAGCAGATTCGGTTGCAGCGGAATTGGCTTCGCGGAGTCCGGCACAGGCGATGAGTTGGGCAGAATCCATAAACACACCTGAACTGCGCGATGCCCGTTTGGAGGATGTTGCCGCCGCGTGGCTCAAGACCGATCCTTCCGCTGCGAGAGCCTGGCTGGCGAGCGCAAACCTGCCGATGGAGACCAAAACCAGGCTCCTTACGCAATAAGGAGCCCTGTTTGGTTTGCGCCGCGGTTCGGCGTTAATCGCGTTCGCGAAGAAATCAAAGCCAAACTCCTGTACTGTATAAAAACTCATTAACGTGATGGGCGTGCCGACCGAGCGGTTGGCAACCACGCTGGAGCGGGTCGGGATGGTGCGTCGTGCGAGTTGATGGTCTGCCGCAATTTGGTATCATTACTCGGGAATGGATCGCGAGAATTTAAACGTCGAGATCGCCGTGTTGTTGTCGTTGCTGCTGCACCTGTTGGCCTTCGGCGGTTGGCAGTATCGCTCGACGCTCATGAGACTGCCATTGTTCTCCTTGCTGTCGAAGCTCGTGCAGGCGGCGCATCCATTTGAGCGGCCCGCACCTCAGCAAGTCCAGACGCTGACGTTTGTGGAATTGGCGGAACCGCGCGCGCCGGAAGTAAAGAAGGGCAGGGAAGCCCAGCAGTTTATGGAGACCGACGCGTCCCAAGTCACCGGTGAGAAGCCGAAGGATACGAAGTATTATTCGGACAAGTCGACGGTCGCGGCGAATCCGAACAATCCGACCGACAAAACCGGCGACACGCCGTATTTGAATGGCAAAGAGACTCGCGCGCCGAATACACTCGATGTGCCGACGCCCTCCGGCGCATCCGCACCACTGATCCGGCAACCCGGTTCGCCGAGCAGACCTCCGAGCCCTCCGAAACCCGCGCCGAAAATTGCGGAGGCGACGCCCGAATCCAGACCCGCACCTCCACCTCAGCCGAAAGCACCGGAACAACCGAAGGAGGCTGCGCCACTCGGTTTGAAAATGATGGAGGAACAGAAAGTTGTGATGGCGCAGAAGCCGGTCGTGCAGCCACAGGTCGCAACGGGAGCAACGGTGCCGGAAATTCCCGCGGATTCCGCTGCCGCGACCCCGGGCTCACCCGCCATCGTCACCGAGCCCGGCGTGCCGGGCCGGGAAATTGTGGCGCGGAAGTCCCACCTGACCGTTGCAGGCGTCTCGCGCAATGGCATAGCCGCGTTCGGCGTGGCGGAAAGCCCCTTCGGCGCGTACGACAAGAAGCTCATTAAAGCCGTGCAAAGTCACTGGTACGCGTTGATCGACCACTACGGGATTTACGAAAGCGCCGACGTGGTGACCGTGAAGTTCGCGCTGCTTGACGACGGACAGGTGCAGGACGTGACCAGCACCGACACCGGACAGAGTCGCATTTTGTCGTTGTTTTGCGAGAAAGCCATCATAGAATCCGGGCCGTTCGATCCGTTGTCCGATGAATTGCGCGCGCTGATTGGGAAGGAGCCGCGCGAGATAAGTTTCACCTTTTACTATTGATAGGGAGGATTTCCTCATGCCGGAATGGTTTTTTCGAGGCGGAATCGCCATGTGGCCGCTGTTGGTCTGCTCGATTGCGGGCGTGGCCATCATCTTGGAACGTGCCTGGGCGCTGCAGCGGCGGCGCATCATCTCGCCTGTCCTCGCTGCGGCGATTGAGAAGCAGCCGGTGACACCGGAGCAAACCGATAAACTGCGGGTGCTGAGCGAATCGGACACGACTGTGCTCGGCAAGCTGATTCAGGCGGCCTTTATGCACGCCTCGTTGCCAAAAACGGAGAATGTCGAGGCCATGCAGTCGCTCGCCCGGCAGATTGTCGGTCGGATGGAGCGCGGGTTGACGACGCTGTCGCTGATTGCCGAGCTCGGCCCGCTGCTCGGGTTGCTCGGTACGGTCATCGGCATGGTGCAGTTGTTCGAGGACGTCGCCAAGAAAGGCCTCGGCGACCCGACGATGATTTCGCGGGGTATATACGAAGCATTGACCGCGACCATGACCGGCCTCGGCATTGCCATTCCTGCGCTGATTGCTTACATGTACCTGCGCCGCCGAATCGAGGTGCTGGTGCTGGAGTTGGAGCGGCACACGAACGAATTGCTCACGCGGCTATATCGTAACGCGAACTAGGGTACCGCCATGCGCATCTTTCAGCCAACCAAAGCCCAGCGTCCACCGGCCATCCGCTTGATCAACCTCGTGGATGTGTTGTTCATTCTGCTGATTTTCTTCATCGCGACGACTACCTTTCGCGCGACCTCACCCACCGCTGTCAAGCTCGTCCTTCCCGAGGCAAAAACCGCGGAGGAAGTTGGGCGCGAGAAGGTGGATCGCCTGAACATTGCCGTCGGTTCCGATGAGACCATCTATCTCGATAATAAACCCGTTGCCCTCAGCGCGCTGGAGAAGGCCCTGCGCGATGCAAAGGAGAAGAACCCCAAGGTGCAGGTGCAGTTCTCGGCGGACAAGACGGTCAGCTATGGAACGGTCGTCGCGATTGTCGATGCAGCCCGCTCCGCCGGCATTCCCGACATCACGGCATTCACGAAGAAATCAGCGAAGTAATTTGTCTTACCGAAAAGAAGACGGGCGGTTGTGCGTGGCACAGCCGCCCGTTCCATTTTTGAATCAGGGATCTTCCGAGAGCTACTTCGTACCCAAGATGGCGTCCTTCGCGGCCTTCGCGATGCGGAACTTCACCACGCGCTTGGCCGGAATCTGAATCGTCGCGCCGGTGGCCGGGTTGCGGCCGAGGCGGGCTTTGCGATTCACCAGCACGATTTTCCCGAGGCCGGGGATCGTGAACGAATTCTTCGCTTCCTTGTACGCCAACTTGACCAACTCTTCCACGAACGCGCCAGCGGCCTTCTTCGACACGCCGGTTCTCTCTGCGAGATTTCCTAGGATCTGTGACTTCGTCAACTTTGCCATAAAACTCCTTGTTTCTCCTTGGTTTAGGGTTCGTCGGATACTACAAAAGCGCCGAAAACCTTGCAACTATTGATTTTTATTGGTTTCCACACCCCTCAACTCCCCAAAAATGGATTCGTCCGGCGTTCCTCACCAATCGTCGTCACCGGCCCGTGTCCCGAAAACACCCGCACGTCATCGCCCAGCGGCAACAACTTTGTGCGGATCCCTTCCATGAGCAATTGATGATCTCCCCCGGGTAAATCCGTACGCCCGATCGATCCCGCGAACAGCACGTCTCCCACAAAGGCCACGCGCTCTTCCTGCTCGAACAGCACCACGCTGCCCGGGCAGTGACCGGGACAATGCAGGATTTCAAATCTCAGCTCGCCGACAGCAAATACTTCCCCCTCTTCCAGAAGAAAATCCGGCTTCGACGGCTCGATGTCCAAATCCAACCCAAAATACCGCGCCTGCGGGAGGGTCAACAGTGGTGCGCTTTCGCGGTGAATGCCAAACTTCGCGCCGGTCAGCCGTAACAATTCGGCATTGTCCAGGAAGTGGTCCCAGTGGGCGTGGGTATTAACCAGATGGGTGATCGGTGTATTCCACCCCCGTGCCTGCTTGACCACCAGCGGGGCGACGCCTTGTGGCGCATCAATCACCAAGGCCTTCCCGCCCCGCCTGTCGGCGACCAGGTAACCGTTGGTCGCGACCGGACCCGCTTCAAAAGTCTCAATAATCATTCCGCAACGGCGCGAAGAATCCGGGCGATGTTCGGGCGCGCATCAATCTTCCTCCTCCTCGTCGTCCTCCTCATCCTCTTCATCCTCCTCCTCGTCGAGTTCGTCTTCGTCGCCCTCGTCGGGATCCTCCACTTCCCCTGCATCACTCAAATCGAATCCGCAAGTGGGGCAGCGCAGATTATTCCGCTTCAGCTCCTCACGATCCACATCCACGTTGCAGTTTGGGCAAGTGATCTCTTCCATTCCTACCTCCCCTCCTTTCCATAGACGTCGCGCCGAAACAATAGTTAAAATTTCCCCGTGCGCAAGCGCGTTTTCTCCAAATTGTCCTTCGTGGTTTTGGCGATGGCGGAAAGTTGGTTCGCTTCGCAATACGTAGTTTCACGGCAAGTATGTCCGAGCAAAACTTGCCGCGGTTAGGGCGAGGCGGGTAGGATGCGAGGTGAACTTGAATGCGATACTCCAGATGGTTGGACGATTTCGTGTGGCTCTGGTGCTGGGGACGTTTGCGATGGTGTTTGTGGCGTTGTCGGTCAGTAGTTACCTGCAGAAGAGTCTGGCAATCGATGAAAACGGCCATGTTCTGGAAGGTTACATGGCACTGACGCGGGGCTACCATATCCGCACTGATCATCCTCCCTTCCTCAACGAGCTGGCAACCTTACCTCTGTTGATCGAGAGCGTGAAATTCGATCCCAGCAATGTGCCAAAGGACGAGCTGACCCATGCGTTTTTTTTCGGGCAGAATGATTGCGACAAGCTGCTGCGCTGGCCGAGATTGATTATTACGCTTCTGGGTGCGCTGCTGGGCGTGATCCTGTTTTTCTGGGCGCGGGACTTGTTTGGGTTCTGGCCTGCGACAGCGGGCCTGGCGCTCTACACTTGTGAACCGAATTTCCTGTGCAATGCAGGGGTTGTCACGGCGGACTTGGGGCTGGTCTGCTTCTTTTTCGGGACGGTTTATTTCTTGTGCCGAACCCTGCGGTGTTTGACCCCGGTCAATGTGGCGGGGTTGGCAATCTTCTTTGGAATTGCTCATGTCAGCAAGTTTTCCGGGTTTTTGCTGGGACCGATTCTCGCGCTCTTATTGGCCGTCCGCATTGTAAGCAGGCAACCCTGGCCATTTCGGTGGAGGGGGGACGGAAAACTGCAGAGTCTCAGTTTGAAGTCCGTTGCCTCCGCCGCGCTGATTATTGTGGTGGGCATTGTTTTTGTGCTGGTTGTGTGGATGACCTATGGATTCCATTACACCACGGGTTCCGATGTGTATGGCGGAGGTACGAGCGCACTTTATGAAGATCCGGTCACACGCGTCTGGTTGCCAAAATCCGCCATGGTGCTCGGCTGGATTGATCGGCATCGATTGCTGCCGAACGCCTATACGCAGAATTTTCTGCGGCAGGAGCTATCGACGACCGGAAACTTCAAGTTCGCGGCGTTCCTGCTGGGTCAAAGCAAGTACGGACACTGGTGGTATTATTTTCCGGTTGTATTTCTGGTCAAGACGCCACTGACGGTCCTCTGTTTATTTTTCGCGGGCGGGGTCTTGTGCCTCTTCCGAAGAAGGAAAATGGGAATGCATGCCCTGTGCATCCTGTTGCCAATGGCGCTTTACCTGGCAGTGGCAATGTTCAGCACTCGCAATATTGGTGTGCGTCATTTGTTGCCGATTTATCCGTTCGTGATCCTGGTGGCTGTTGTTCCCCTGGCGGAGTTGCTGCGGCGAGGAATGAAGTGGGCGCTCGCTTGTTTTTGCCTCTTGGCTTGGCTTGAAATGGCGAGCGTCTATCCGCATTACCGGGGGTTCTTCAATTGTCTGGCGGGTGGACCGAGGAATGGACCAAATATCCTTGCCGACTCGAATATCGATTGGGGCCAGGATTTGAAATTGCTGAAACAGTGGATGACAGCGCATGGGGTTTCGCACATCAACCTGGCTTATTGGGGGGTGTCGGATGCCGAATACTATGGGATTGACTGTACTCACATGCTGACCACGATGCAATCAACCTATCACCCGCTGATGCCGCCCCAAGTGCCGGGATATGTGGCAGTGAGTGTGCAACTGCTCCACGACCCGGCCTTTCCACAGGTGGCAGCCTACTACTCACCGCTGTTGGAGAAAACGCCCGTCGCAATGATCGGCTATTCCATCTACGTCTATTGGGTGGATCAGTGGTGGTGAGCGGCGCTGCGGCCCGTCAACGCCCATGCATGGAACACATTCTGAGTAGGGATTTCTCGAGTCCAATACCGGGCAAATGGCTGTGTTGCAGGCCACTAGCAAGGATCCTTTGGTATATGATCCCGCTACGGAATCGGGCCATGCAGCGCTTGTTCCACAGAGTCTGTCCACTATAATAGAGAGCTTGGGAAAGATGCGGGTGAGGAATGGCCCAATCTGTTTCCGATCGGGGCGGGTATGAATGTATGATCAAGAAGCGCTTCCTCTACGGGTCAGGGTGTGCCCTGCTCCTCTGGCTCGCCGCGCTCCATCCCTCGGCCCAAGCGCAAACTATTCCGAATGCCCCGATCAATCTCACCGCCTCCGTGGTCTCTGCTTTCCAGATCAGTTTGTCTTGGGCCGATGCCTCGACCAATGAGGACGGATTCAAAGTCGAACGATCCTTGGACGGGACAAACTTCTCCCAGATCGCACAAGTCTCGTCGAATGTGACGAATTACCGGAACGCCGGGCTGTTTCCGAGCACGACCTATTCCTATCGTGTGCGTGCCTACAATGCTGGAGGCGCCTCGGCGTTCTCCGCCGTGGCCAGCGCCGGGACGCCCGCGCCGGCGTGCCCCCTGTCCGTCGTCGGCTGGGGTTATAATGTCGACGGCGAAGTGTCACCGCCCACGACCCTGACCAACGTTGTAGCCATCGCTGCCGGTCAGTACCACAGCCTCGCGATCAATCGCAATGGGACTGTCATTGGCTGGGGATACGATGTCTTCGGCGAAACAACGATACCGGGCGGGTATTCCAACGTGGTGGCCGTCTCGGCTGGTGCCTATCACAGTCTGGCCTTGACGAGCGATCGGACTGTCATTGCCTGGGGGTATAATGGCGACGGAGAAATAACGATACCCGCCGGGCTTTCCAACGTGGTGGCCATCGCCGCCGGGTACTACCATAGCCTGGCATTGAAGAGCGACGGTACCGTCGTCGCTTGGGGGTATAATGGGTTCGGCCAAACGAATGTACCGGCCGGGTTGGCGGGAGTCGTTGCCATCTCCGCCGGGTACTACCACAGTCTGGCCTTGAAGAGCGATGGCACCGTCGTCGCTTGGGGCTACAACTGCTGCGGCCAGACGATGCCCCCAGCCGGGCTTTCCAACGTAGTGGCCATCGCTGCCGGGGGCTACCACGGTTTGGCCTTGAAGAGCGACGGCACCGTCGTTGGCTGGGGGTATAATGGCTATGGCCAAACAACGACGCCATCAGGACTGAGCGGAGTGCTGGCCATCGCCGGCGGGATCTTCCACAGCATGACCTTGCGGAGCGATGGGAGCACGGTCGCCTGGGGCTATAATTTGTATGGCCAAACTGCGACACCGCCCGGATTGACCGGGGTGGCAGCCATCGCCGGTGGCACCTACTTCAGTCTGGCATTGGCACCCGGTCCCGGATCTCCTTCCGCACTTACAGCGACGCAAGTTGGCGGCAACGAGATCGACCTATCTTGGGCCGAGAACTCTTCCAGCGTGCAGGGCTTCAGAATCGACCGCGCACCGGATGCCGGTGGCAATCCGGGAACCTGGGCGCAAATAGCCACGCCCGGGGCTGGCGCCACGACCTATAGCGATACGGCAGTAGTGACGAGCGCGACCTATTGGTACCGAATTCGGGCCAATAACACGTGCGGCGCGTCGCCCTACAGCGCGCTGAAGGTTCCCACAACCCTTGTCCTCGATGACACATGGAGCACCGGTGTGCGCACCAACCAGAACCTTCCGACGAGTTCCGCTTGGTGGACCTCAACTGCGGGAGCCCTCGATGCCGCGGCCAGCAATATGACCCTGACGGTCGGCGGCAGCTCCAGCCAGATCATTACCTACTTCACCCCCGACAGCAATAGTCCTCCCATCCAGCTAAACATCGGAGACACACTGACGGCTACATTCAAGTTCACTTTCAATGGGGTGCCACCAAATGGGAGCAGTTCGCAGGGGTTCCGGTTCGGATTGTTTGACTTCGCCGACGGAAACAACAGCCCGAAACGCGTCAGCAGCGACGGATTGAGCGTCGGCTCCCAGGGATCCTCGGTGGCTGGCTACGCTTTGTTCGGAAAGGTGTACGGTAAATTGAGCGATGCCACTCCCATCGACATCCGCAAACGCATCAATTTGTCGAGTAGCTCCCTGCTCGGCACCAGCGGAGACTTTACGTCGCTGGCCAAGGATTCTCTTGATACGAACAGCTTCGGTGGATTCGCCAACCTGACCCCGTACACCTTGCAGTTTGTCCTGCAGCGGACCGGCCTGAACTCGATGGTGGTCACGATCACCTGGTTGAACACGGTCACCGGCGCAACGCTCTCGGACTCGGTAACCGACAACTCGGCATCCAATTTCAGTTTCGACGGAGTCGGCTATCGTCCTTCGAACAATACTACGGCACCGGCCACGAATGATTTCCAGGAGGTAACCATCACAGTGAGTTCCGCACCGACAGCTCCCGCGGTCACGACCGAACCGCAGGGCCAGTCGGTCTTCGAGGGCCAAAATGCCACCTTCGCCGTGGTCCCGAATGGCACGCTACCTCTGTCGTATCAATGGTACTACAACACCAACACCCCCATCGCCAATGCCACCAATTCCACGCTCGCGCTCACCAACGTTCACCTTGCTGATGCTGGCGGTTACTCAGTCCTTCTCTCCAACCCCTACGGCGCGGTGACCAGCGCCGCCGGCCAGCTGACGGTGGGCCTGGCAGCCCCGGCCATCTCTACGCAACCGCAAAATCTCACGGTCATCCCCGGCCAATTCGCCACCTTCAGCGTAACAGCCAGCGGCAGCCAGCCGCTGATCTACCAGTGGTATTACAATACCAACACCCTTCTGGCCGGGGCCACCGGCGCCTCGGTAATACTCACCAATGTTCAATCCACCAATGCCGGCAGCTACTCCGTCGTCGTGAGCAACACGGCCGGCGCTGTCACCAGTTCCAACGCGGTTCTGACCGTCAACACCAATCCCGCGGCGCCCGTCTTCATCACGCAGCCCGCTTCGGTGCACGTGTACGCCGGCGACACCGCGAGTTTCACCGCTACCACGGTTGGCACACAACCCATCGTCTATCATTGGAATAAGAATACCGTGCCGATTCCCAGCGCGAACGCATCCGTCCTAACCCTGACGAACGTGCAACCATCCGACGCGGGCTCGTACACCGTTGTCGCCAGCAATTCCGTCGGCTCAACCACCAGCACCGGCGCGGTCCTGACCGTCACACTCAAATCGCCCCCGCTGTTGCCGAATATTCCCACAAACCAATTTAACGTCATCAACTTTGGTGCGGTGGGCGATGGTGTGACGAACAATGCCACTGCGATCCAAAGCACCATCAATGCGGCCGCCGCCGCGGGTGGCGGCACGGTGGAGATCCCGTCGGCCGGGAGCTTGAGTACGTATCTGAGCGGTCCGATTGTCTTGTCCAATAACGTAAATCTGAAGATCGACGGCGGGGCGATGTTGCAGATGCTCCCGCGCTCCAATTGGCCCGGCACGGCGACCTTCATTTCAGGCACGACCCTGCACGACGTCGAGATCAGCGGCCTGGGAAGCATCGATGGCCAGGGAACGAACTGGTGGTTCCCCCTCGCCGGGTCGCGGCCGAACTTCATCAGCTTCAGCGGGTGCACCAATGTGCTGGTTCAGGACGTGACGTTGCAGAACCCGCCGACATTCCATCTCATGTTGAAGGGTAACAATGCGGGAATCACGATTCAGGGGATTATCATCAACACTCCGGGCGATTCTCCCAACACCGACGGCATGGACCTGGCGTCCACGAATGTGCTGATACGGAACTGCTTTATCAGTGACGGAGACGACAACATCGAGATCGGCGGCAGTGGCGGCCCGGCGGCCGATATCACCGTCTCCAATTGCACGTTCGGCACCGGCCATGGTGTGTCGATTGGAAGCATCACATCGGGAGGAGTGCATGACATTATCGTGAGCAATTGCACGTTCAACGGCACCGTCAACGGCATCCGCATGAAGTCGGACAACGACCGCGGCGGACTGATCCAGAATCTCCAGTACCTCGACATCACGATGACGAACGTGGCCTACCCGATCACCATCTACAGCTACTACAACACGATCGGCACACCGAATAACATCAGCCCCAGCATCGCTTCGGTCCAGCCCGTCGCCCCGGTCACCAGCCTCACGCCGATTTGGCAGAACATCCTCATCAGCAACCTGACCGTCGTCGCCACCACCGGCCTCAACATCGACGGCATCATCTGGGGCCGCACCGAAATGCTCGTCTCCAACGTCACGTTCTACGACGTGAACATCACCGCGCCCACGAACACCTTCGTCGTCTACAATGCCCAAGGGATCCAGTTTATCGATTCGCACCTCACGACTCCGACCAGCACCAACACATTTACCCTCTACAACGCGCAGATCACCGTCTCCAACAGCGCTCCCAACGCCACGTTGGTGACGCTCGGCGGCTTGGCCATTCCCCCGACCAATAACACCATGGCTTTCTTCAACGCGCAGGCCGCGATCACAGATACCAACATGCTCGGTACCAATCCAAACCTCACGTTGGGCGGTACCACGCTCACAGTGAGTAATAGTCTGAGTCTGGGCGGTGCAACGACGTTAAACTTCGCGCTGGGCGCCAACACGGCGGAAATCGTCGTACCGGGCGCTCTCGTCCTGGGTGGCACGCTGAACGTAGCGGATGGTGGCGGTTTCGGCGCGACCACCTATACATTATTCTCCTACAGCGGCGCGCTGACCTACAACGGGCTGGCGATCGGCGCGACCCCGAGCACGAATTTCACCTACGCGATCTCTACCAACACCCCCGGCCAGGTGAACCTGGTCGTCACCGCCGTCGCGCCTACCGACCCATTCACCGCGTGGCAGAATCAGTATTTCGGTAGTTCCACCAACGCACAGGCGCAGCCGGGCGCAGATCCTTTCGGCAAAGGCATGAGCAACACCAACCAGTTCCTCGCCGGTCTCAATCCGACGAACCCGGCCTCTTTGTTTAAGATCATCTCGACGACGCGGAATACCACCGATGTGGTGATCGTCTGGAGAACGGCCGGTGGCCACACCAATATCGTGCAGGCGACAGGGTCCGCCGGCTATACCGCCAACTTTAACGACATCAGCGCCCCGATCATCATCCCCGGTAACGGCGACGCGACCACCAACTACACGGACAGTGGCGGCGCCACCAACACTCCCTCCCGCTACTACCGCGTACGCTTGGTGCCTTAATCAAGAATCCAGAAGTATCTCTATTTTGGAGGGCCGCACTACAAAACGCTCTCGCGCCTACGGCGCCACCGGTAACGAGATTGTCGAGGTATTCACGGCGTCGCGATAGATTTTCACGGTGGGTTGGCTCAGGTTCGGCAGGAAGAAGGGGTAGTCGCGGCTGGTGATTTGAAAGAAAACCTGGCTGCCAGCTCGAAAAGTGTGGTTCACCGTGAAGGGGAAGAAATCAATCGCGTGCGGTATGGATGGGTTGTTCGTGTGGTCCTTGAAGGCGCCGCGCGTGATAAGTTGGGTCTTGCCGCTGGCCGTGTGCTCAAGGATTTGCACATAATAATAGGCGTTCGAGTGGCCGGCCGAGACGATCAAATGGCAATCGGGCGATCCGACGACGTTGAGGTCCACGGGTAACGTGGCGCTGGTGAACCGGGCACGGTTCGCGCCACCGTCGGTCTTCGTGAAAATTTTTGGGTCGAGGATGCTGCCCGCGCCGGAATTCAAGATTGCGTTTACCGAAACGATGGATTCAATCAACGTGTTGTCATCTGCGCCGACCGCATGCAGGAGCGGACGCAGCACAAGAAGGAAGCCGGTCGAGGCCGGCAATTTTTTCACTTTGGCATTCGCGGCCGGGCTGACGGTGGAGAGCGTCGGCCCATTGAGGAAGTACGTGTTTGTAACCGTGCCCGGCAACGGCAGGCTGCTGGCCTCTATCAGGGCGTTGCTTGACCAGTTCACCGTGTTCTCCGGGGCCAACGTCACGGGCGGCTCGTTCGTGATGCCGGTATCGATACCCTTTAGCCATTGGTCGAACCAACGGACGGCCTGGGTCCGCAAATACATACCTTCACTGCCCGTGATACTTGACGAAGCGGGTGGATGTCCCAACCCGCCGATGTAAAGTTTCAGAAACGGGATGGCCGGATTGGTTTGGACGAGCTGGAGAGCCTGTTCGGCTGGGAACAAATCGTCCTGCCATCCCTGAATCACGAAGGCGGGGACGGTCAGCTGTGTTGGATTGAAGATCACCGAGCGCCAATCGATATTATCTTCGGGAGCACCCTGGCGCGTTTTCTCGGGCTTGCCATTCAGTATGTCGCGGAGCCAGTCGAACATCACCGGCGCGTAGTTTGGGTTCGTGAAATCAAACCCGCTCGCGAAGAGGCCGAGCGAATAGGTCAGTTTGGGAACGTCATTCGGCGCCAGTGCCTGGTAAAGGTCCGTCCAGCCAATGATTGGGATCACCGCGGTCAGCCCGGCCACGTGCGTTCGCATGATCTCGAAAGTGTGTCCGCCGCCGTACGATGGCCCCATCACGCCGAACTTGCTCGCGCTGGTGACGGGGATCACAATCGCCGGTGTATCCCCAATCGAGCCCGTTTGCATCGCCAGGATGATCGTTTTCAGGTCGTTGATCTCGTTGGGTCCGACCAGCGAAACCGAGCCGTCGGAATTGCCGAAGCCACGCACCGTCGGCGTGACCACGACGTAGCCTGCCGCGGCAAAGTCCTCCGCGAACGTCACGATGATATCGGTGCTTTTCGTTTCCGCGAAGCCGTGGACCACCACCACCGCCGGTGCGGGTGAAACCACGCCGTCGGGTATATAAACATTGGCATCGATCTGAACGGTGTTGGTTGAAGATGCGGACGTATCGCCATCGGCCGTACCGTCAGCGGTCGCCGGGACCGGGATGCGCGTGCTGTGGATGGTAAATGTCCCGCCCAGCGCTTGCGTCAACAGCGCCAGAAAAAATGCAAAAGTGAACGTACCCTGTTTCATACCAATGCCCCCATTTGTGGTTGACCGTGCCTTTACCCTACGGAGGAAATCGAATTTTGCAAATGGGGTAAGCACCCCATACGACAGGGCAGCCCAGCCACAACCCCGATTGAACCTTTTCTCGCTCCCGGCATTCTACTGGGTGTAAATGCTGGTAGTGCCCGAACGTGAACAACTGCCCGTAGCCGACGCGCGGGCTGGCGATGCCGAAGCATGGAAGACGCTCTTCCGGCGCTACCGACTGCCATTGTACGTTTATGTGTTTGAACTGTTACGCGACGAACAGGCCAGCCTCGACCTTGTGCAGGAGACATTCATCAGCGCGTTCCAGCACATCGCTTCGTTGCGTGAGGACGGGAAGTTTGGCGGTTGGCTATTCAGCATCGCCCATCAGAAATGTGTCCAGCAATGGCGACGGCTGGGCCACGAAGCCGAGTTGCGGGAAGAATTGTCGCCCGAGCCGGAAGCCGGCAGCCCGGGTCCGCTCGATATCTTGCTTCGCGAGGAACAGGAGGCTGAGTTCATGAAACTGCTGGAGAAACTCCCATTGCCCCAGCGGTCGGCGCTCTTGCTGCATTACATCGAGGACTTTTCCCTGGAAGAGATCGCCCGCATTACCGAAACACAACTGGGCACCGTCAAATCCCGCCTGCATTACGCCAAGCGAGCACTGAGAAAACTGTTGGAGACATAAGCATCATGAAAACGCCACGAGAAATCTTGTTGAGGCGACATCGACCAATCGAACCAAAGATGGATCGGATGTGGACCAAGAACCTCTCGACGGAATTGCGATCGGAACGAACTCCCGCTCCCGAGAACGTCTTTCTGGCCGCCGGCTGGAAACTCTGGTGCGAATTGGTCTTGCCGAGCCGTCGAATCTGGGCGGGCCTGGCCTGCGCGTGGGTGGCGATTGTTGTACTGAATGTGGCATCCTCCGAACCGTCATCGAAAGTTGCGAACAAAATCGTGCCGCTTTCGCAAGAGGAAGCGCAGGCGCTGATGGAACAACGCCGGATGCTGGCGCAGTTGATCGGTCCGCTACCCGAGCCTGCTTACACCCGGAAACGCACTTCACCGGGGCCGCGCAGCGAACGCGCCGCGCAAACCTCAGCCGTATGAGTGAAAGGCAGAGATGAATACCCCATCGGCAGATTCGCCAAGTCAATGGCAGCGAACCTCAGCCAGCCATTTCTTGAAATGGCTGTTCAGCTGGCGAACGTTACGACGTGTGCTGATTGTCACAGCCTGCCTTATCACGCTGCTGGCACTATTTTACACCGAGGAAAATATCCGGGGTAAACACGCGTGGGAGCAGTATCGTCGTGAAGCGGAAGCCCGCGGCGAACAATTGGACTTGAATGCGTTCATTCCCAAACCGATTCCCGACGACCAAAACTTTGCCGCCACGCCATTTATCCAATCATGGTTCGTCCGCAACAACCACGGTTGGAAAAGTGATTTTTACCAGCAAGCGGAGTATCATGTTGAGCCTCCCGAAGCGAAACGAGATACGTCTATCAGGCATTTTCTTGATTTGGTTGCCTGGAGCAGGGCGTTCGATGTGGTTCGTGCCGGTAAAATGACCGGCTCGCAGAACTTCGCGTCGGACAAGCTCGATTTCAAATCCCGCGCAAAAGCCGCCCCCTTGGTTCTGGAGGGATTGAAAACCAATGAAGCGGTTTTTGTGGAACTTCGCGCCGTCAGCCAGCGGCCATTCTCACATTATCCAGTCGATTACAACATGGAAGACCCAGCGGGAATCCTGCTGCCGCATCTCAATGAAGTCAAAGGCGCTTGTCGGCGCCTGGAACTCAAAGCCGGTGCCGAACTAGCCAACGGCCAGAGCGAGTCTGCCCTGGAAGATGTGAAACTGATTCTTCGGCTGACGGATTCGTTGAACGAAGAGTCTTTCTTGATTTCCTATCTGGTGCGTATCGCCTGCGTTCAAATTGCGATCCAACCAATCTGGGAAGGCCTGGCCGAACACGCCTGGTCGGATGCCCAACTACAAGAGCTTCAAGCGCGTCTTCAATCATATAATCTCGTGGCCGATTTGAAGTGGCCACTCGATGGGGAGCGCGCCGGGGGAATTGGCATTATTGATTTCGTCAGGCAACGCGGGGTTGGCACGCTGATCGAACTCCTCGGCCCGGGGCAGCCAACCCCGGTGGACAAAGACATTGCCGACTTTTTTGGCCGAATTGTTCCGTCAGGATGGTGGCGCCTGGAACAGTTCAACTATTGCCGGCTGTTTGGATTGCAGATGATGGGAACATTCGACGGCGCCAACAAACGAGTGTCCCCAATTCGAATTCAAGCCAACGCCCAAGAGTTGGAACACGCGCTTGCCGGGCGAAACCGGCAAACCGGCCCATGGCATATTGGCATGCTTCTCGTACACCACCAGCTCACGTCAGCGCTTCTGTTGCCGGCACTGGGGAGGATTCCTCTCGCAGCCGCCGTCGCACAAGCCGCAACGGATCAAGCCGCAATTGCCTGCGCGCTGGAACGCTACCGTCTGGCCAATGGACAATTTCCTGACACGTTGGATGCGCTCGTGCCGCGATTCATCTCTGAACTGCCTCACGATGTAATCACCGGCGAGCTCTACCAATACCATCGTACTGCCGACGGCCAGTTTGTGCTCTACTCCGCTGGCGGGAGTGAAAAGGACCACAGCAGCGGGTCGGGTAATGAAGATTTTCTTGGCAAAATCGTCAAGACCTTGGTTGAGGGTAAGGAAGGCGATTGGGTCTGGCAGTATCCGTCTCAATAAAAGCTTCAACAATAATCCACGATCCGATTCTACTTCGCGGCGGGCACCCGCAACTTCGCCAGGTCGGCTTCGATCTGCGCTCGTGCTTTGGGCGGGCCATTCCAGAATTGAAGGCATTTGTTGTAGGCTGCAACCGCTTCGTTGGTCCGTCCCTCGGCCACCAACAATTCCCCAAGAAACAGGAACAAGTGTGCGTCCTGGACGTCCTCCGCAATCGTGCGTTGGATCGCCCGGATCGCCCCTGGACGGTCCCCTTGTCGCGCTGCCAACTGCGCCCGCAGCAACCACGCCTGTGCCGCATGCGGTTGGTCGCTCGTTACGGCGTCCACATCGGCTACGGCCCCATCCAGGTCGCCATTGTTGGCTTTGATCTGCGCCTGCAGCAAACGCGCGTAGAAGTAGCGTGGATTCATCGCGAGCAGTTTTCCCGTGAATTCCAGAGCCTGGGTCTTTCTACCCTCATTGAGATCGATGATCCCGAGATTCATCCATGCCTCGGAGGGGCGCGGGTTGATCGTCACGGCATCCTCAAACAACGCCCCCGCCGTACCGACGGCGCCAACGGCCATGAGGAAATTCCCGACTGTCGCCACCACGCGTGCCCGGCGATAGGAATCTCCCCCGGCCGTCTCATCGGCCAGGGCGTGCGCATACTCGAGCACGGCGTTCGTATCCGTCACGCGCACGGGTTTGTAATCCGCCAGTTGCTTGTCCTCACGCAATTTTGCCCACGAACTCTGGTGCACAAAAATGCAGGCCGCGTGATCGAAATAGAGCAGGTCCCAGACGTGGCTTTTCACCATGTATTGCAGTACCGGGCGATCGTTCGCAGTCCCATACTGGAGGTAAGCGACCGACACCGACCGCTCGCGCATCCATGCTTCCCAGTCCACTGGATCGGACATCGCGCGTTGGTAGCGGTCCACAAAATCACGGCCGTAAAGATCCGGTCGCCCATCGCAGAACGGTCGCCATTGCGGGTACACTTTCCACAGCAGCGGCCCGCCGGAAAGGAAGGTATTGAAGACGTTCAAACCCGCCGGCAGTTTCGCCATCATGGACAGCGCTCGCAGCGGTACCACCGATTCGTCCACACCCGCGCCGAATTTTGACAACCGATTCTCCGCCATCGCCCAGCGGTTCGTGACGACCATGAAGATCAGGAAGGCCGCTGTGACGCCTGCCAGTACCCGGGCCGTCATCTCTCCCCAATCCGAATGTTCTTCTCCTGCGATATATGCGCGGACCACCGCCAGTCCATGCGCGAGAATCGATGCGGTTACGATGGCGTAAAGCGCTGTGAACCGGTTATAGCGCCACGCCAATGCGCCCATCCCGGCGACCACCAGCGCGTGTGACCACGGGAATTCGCGACGCTTGACGACCAGTACGACAATCAACACGACCGGATTCAGCCAGAACAACCACCAAAAAACCGTCAGCGCCCAATTCGGTTCCGTGAGCAACAGCAGATGCGTCGGTTGCCATTCACCAGTGGTACCTAACAGACTCGAATTCCTCACCTGCTCGACGGTGTGGCGTATCAACTCAATTCCGAATGGGTTCACCAGACAGGCGGCGCACGCCAGCAGGAGAGTCGCCGCTATCAGCAACAAGCAACGCCACTTTTTGCGGAGGGCAAATTCAGCCCCGTGCACCAGTCCGTAGATCCCCGCGAGCGCAATTCCAAGCGGGAAAGATGGGTGCGTGTTGACCCACAACACCTCCACCAGCGGCAGTCCCCACAGCCACATCGGTCTCTCGCGTCGCGCCGCGTCGAGCAGGCTGATAGTAGCGGCGGCAAAAAGCAACACCACCACGTCGGGTTTCGCTTCAAGTCGTTCACGCGCCGCGACGAAGGTCGCCATCACCAACAACGCCGCCAGCGGCGCACCCGCCCCGTTGCGACGACACGCCAAAAAAACCACCAGTCCCGTCAGGAAAACAACCGCGGCCTTCGCCACCAGCAGGGCATTGAATCCGCCCCACGTGTACACCGCATAAATGCCCACCTGAAACAGCCATTCCCAATCAAGCCACGGCTTTCCATAAACAGTCGCGGAAAATGGGTCGGTACGTGGGATCGATCCGTGACTGAGAATCCATTCACCAGTTTTGAGGTGCCAGAACGTGTCCGACTCGGAAACCTTCTCCAGCGCCAGCAGGAACGGGAATGCAAGGGCCAACACCACGACCGCGGCGAAGAGAACCTTGAGAAGTTTCCCGTGCATGGGCGTGTCATTGTCGCCAAGCCGCTGGCGGATTTCCAGTCCGATTCCACTGGAAATGGGCAGGTACATTCGCAACAATCAGGCAACCATGGCGAACCAGCCTTCGAAATTCCTCGTGTATGCCCGGCTCTTTCGGCTCCCAAGCGCCTTCACGGTGATGGCCGACCCGCTCGCTGGCTGGTTCGCCGTGGGTGGCGGCGTGCCGGCGTGGGAACTACCGTTGCTGGTGGGCGCGTCGGCGTGCTTTTATACCTCGGGCAGCGTGTTCAACGATCATTTCGACTACGACCTCGATCTCATTGACCACCCGGATCGTCCGTTGCCGAGCGGCGCGGTGTCCCTGAAAACGGCGCGACTGCTCGGAGCGGTCCTGATGATTGCGGCGTTGGGACTGGCGGCGTTGGCGGGACCGGTTCCGTTCGGCGTCGGCACCTTCCTCGGCGCGATGATTTTCTTCTACAACGCCTGGGCGCGGCGCTTTGCCGTCTTGCGCCCGCTGGTGCTGGGTACCTGCCGTTTTGCGAATTTCCTGCTCGGGATGCGTTGCCTGCCGGTGAGAATGTGGTGGATGCCGGCGACGCTAGGAGCATATGCGGTCATCATTACCCTGTTGTCGCGACGTGAACCCAACGATCCGGTACAGCAGCCAGTCATCCAGCGGCTGCTGTTGGGTATTATCGTGGTCGACGCACTGGTTGTCCTGCTTTCACCCTTTGGAGATTGGATTGGCGCACTGCTGGTGCTGTCGTTGCTGGTGCCCGCGGTTGTGCTGGACAACGTTTTTACCGCGAACCGACGCCACTAATGTGCCGACTCTTGTTCGGTTGACCTGGCCGGCACCTTGGTCGTGGGGAGCTGGTTCGCCTTGGCCACCAGCAAGCGCGAGAGGATTTCACGCAACGTCCCGTTATCGGGATCGACTTTGATGGCGCGGCGGATCGTCTCAATGGCGCCGTCGAGGTTGCCAGCTTTTTCGCAGAGTGCCGCGCAGTTGTAGTAAGCCGTGAGGTTCTTCGGGTCGAGTTCGATCACGCGCTCGTATTTTTCAATGGCCTTCGCTGTCTCGCCGGCCTTGGACCAGATCATCGCCAGGTTAAAGATCGAGGCAACATTCTTTGGATCAAGCTCAACCGCCTTTTCAAATCTGTCTGCGGCTTCCGGGTATCGACCGAGGTTATTAAGCGCCGCACCGAGATCCACGTAGGCAAGCTGGTTGCTGGGGTCAAGATCAGCCGCCTTTTGAAGCGGTTCGAGGGCTTCCTCGAATTTTTTCATGTTAATAAGGGAATTGCCCCAATTCAGAAAGATCATGCTGTTGCGCGGATCGATCTTCTCGGCCTCCTTCAACTGGTCAATGGCCTCCTCGTACCGTCCCAGTTTATCCAGCACGTACGCGATATTGACAAGCACGCTGAGGTTCAACGGGTCGAACGCCGCGGCGCGGCGAAACTGGTCGAGGGCAGACTCCCATTTGCCTTCGTTGACGAGCTTGATGCCCCGTCCTTGATAGAGGATGGCGCGAGCCGGGTCGCGTTCAAGGACGGGTTGCGCATTCTTGAGGTCCCCTGGGTCGGGGCGTGCGTGCGGCTCGTACACCGCCCCCATCGTGGGCCACGCGACGAGAACGCACCCAAGGACGACGGCGACGCCACGGAAAATGCGCCTTGTAGCCGGCTTGAATCGTGTCAGAAGGCTCATTTGGTCTGGCAAATCTAGCAGATTCACGTTATTTTTCGAGCCGTATCGACCAGGGCGAGTCGTTGTGCGAGGCAGGCAGATGAATCTGAGTTTTGGCTACAACACAAATGGGTTTGCGCACCACAAGCTCGAAGATGCGCTGGAGACCATCGCCGACTGCGGCTATCGCGGCGTCGCGCTGACCCTGGACAATTATCACTGCAATCCTTTCACGGTCGAGCCTGCCGATCTCAACCGCCTGCGCCAACTCCTCGACAAGCTGCAACTGCGTGTCGTGATCGAAACCGGGGCGCATTACCTTCTTAATTCGCAGCGCAAACACCATCCCACGCTCGTCAGCAGCGAGGGTCGTCCGATCCGCCTGGAATTCCTGCGACGCGCGATTGATATCGCCGCCGATTTGCATGCCGAATGCGTCAGCTTTTGGTCGGGCACGCCGGACCCCGAAGTTCCCGAACACCAGGCGTGGGACTGGCTGGTGACGGGCTGCCTGCAGCTCGCGGAGCATTCCAAGCGCCGCGGCGTGCAACTGGCCTTCGAGCCGGAACCGGGAATGCTGGTGGATGACATGGCGAAATTTGAAGTGCTCAAGAAACATATCAGCAGCGCTCGCTTCGGACTGACGCTGGACATCGGCCATGCGTTCTGCACCGAAACCATCCCGTTCCGCCAGGTCTATGGCAAGTCTGCCAACCTCGTCCGCAATGTGCACATCGAAGACATCCGCGACCGCAAGCACGAGCACCTGATGTTCGGCGAAGGCCAACTGGATTTCGTCGCCATTCTCCGCGTGCTCAACGACAACAAGTACACGGGCCTCGTCAATGTCGAACTCCCGCGAGACAGCCATCGCGCCCCGGAGGTCGCGCGCGCGTCTATCGAGTTTCTCAACGCCGCATGCCAAAAAACCGCGCTGCCAACTTCGTCCAGCGCTGCCAGACCCACTCCGTCGGCTGCGCGCTGAACGTTTTCCCATCCATCTCACTCGCGGAATTGGGTGTGCCAGAAAAATTCCTTGTGCCGGGACCGACTTCGGCTATATTTGAGCCAGCGTTTTGGAGGCAATCATCATGAATATGGCACGTTTGGCTTTCCTGTCCGCGGTCACAGCAATCATCGTCAGCGCATCCTTAGCCTACGCCGCTCCCTGCGAATCCGTCGCCTCGGCGAGCGCATCCACCGCGTATCAAAAGGTCGATGCGTTGCTCAGCGAGAAGATCGTGGCGACCCAACTGCAGGCCGTTGGCTTGAGTAGCGAGCAGGCGCAGGCCCGTCTCTCCCGATTAAGCGAACGACAGCTCAACGAATTGGCGGCGCAGGCAGATATGATCCGGGTTGGCGGCACGATCCAGAAGGGAAATGTGCATCCGGGCGGCCCATTTTGGTATATCGGCCATCAATTTTGCCGCTTTTTTGACAACGTCTATCGCCTGCTGTTCTCTTGGGATGAGCTGAAGTAAACTCCTTTTTCAGCACCACGGCCTGTTCCGAAAGCTTTCGGAACAGGCCGTTTTTGTTATATTGGCACCGTGAAAGCTAGCGCGGTGTCCTTTACAGAGAACCAACTGCTCTTCGGTCGCGACGACGCTTCGTCCATTGTCTGTGCAGAACTGACCGGCGATGCGGAAATCACCGTCTTTCGCCGGCTCGATGGTAAACTCACAGTCGAGACACAACCTTTCCAGCCATTCCTCTGGCTCGGCGAGCAGGTCTTCCTGCAGGGATTCGACCGCAAGGTGGAACATGTGCCGCTGGCGGGCAGCGGCGCGTTCAAGTCCCTCGCACGGTTCCAATCCTGGGAGGATTTCCAGCAGGCGCGCAAGTTCCTCGGCGCCACGCCCTACTTCGCCGTCAACGACCCCGTGCAACAATACCTGATGGCCACCGGGCGCACATCGTTTAAGGCCCTGCGCTTCGACCAGCTTCACCGGCTGCAAGTGGCAACCGTCACAGCCGACAACACCTTGCAAGCCCTGCAGCTTTGCGACAACCGCGGCTGGCAGCAGGAACTCACCGGCGCGGAAGCCGAGATCCTCAAGAAGTTTGTCGAGGTGATACGCGAACGCGATCCGGACGTCCTCGAAGGCCACGACATTTTCCGCGGCGTCTTGACGCAGCTCACCGGCCGCGCTCGTGTTGGCCGTGTGCCGCTGAAGCTCGGTCGCGATGGCTCCGCGCTTCGCTCCCGACAGTCGCGTGTGCAAATTGCCGAACGCACCATCCAGTACCCGAAATATGAAATCCACGGCCGCCACGTCGTCGATACGTTCCTGCTCAGTGTGTATTACGACGTGTCCTCCCGCGAATTGGAGGGCTTCGATCTCGACGAAGTCGCCCGTCATTTTGGCGTGCAGGAAACCGGCGCGGTGGCGGTGCGCAAAATTGGGGACCTCCTCAGCCCAAGTTACTTTGTCCAGGCGCAAATCTTCCCGTACAACTACCAGGACGTTGTTGTCCGCGGCAACGCGACGAAAATCGACGCACTCTTTCTGCGCGAGTACCTGCAGCAGCGCCATTCGGTCCCCCAATTTGGTGAATCGCGCCCGTTCGCGGGTGGTTATACGGATCTATTCCAGGAAGGCATCGTGCGCAACGTGTGGCACTGCGACGTGCAATCGCTGTATCCGTCGCTGATGCTGGCTTTCGAGATCAAATCGCAACGCGACGAGCTGAATCTGCTGTTGCCGCTCCTGCGCGATCTCCGCCAATTCCGCCTCCGCGCCAAGGCGGACGTCAAAACAGCGGTCGACGAGACACGGCGCCAGCACCTTGATGCCTTGCAGCAGACCTTCAAGATCCTCATTAACTCCTTTTACGGTTACCTCGGTTTTTCTCAGGCGCACTTCGGCGATTTCACCGCGGCGGAGGAAGTCACTGCGAAAGGCCGCGAGACGCTGAAGACAATGCTCGACTGGTTGCAAAAACGCGGCGCAAAAGTCGTCGAAATCGACACCGACGGGCTGTATTTCGTCCCGCCATCCCAAGCTGATCCCAAAACGCTTGAGAGCGAGCTACAGGCCGCGTTGCCCAAGGGCATTGATGTCGAGATCGATGGACAGTTCCCCGCGATGTTCAGTTACAAGATGAAGAACTACGCGCTGCTCGACAGCGACGGGAAACTACACGTCACCGGCTCCGCGCTCCGCTCACGGGGTTTGGAAAAATTCCAGCGGGAATTCATGGAAGACATGCTCACGCTCGCGCTCAAAGGCGAAGCGAAGAAGGTACCGCAACTTTACGAAGATTACTGCCAGAAGATCGAGCGCGGTTTGTTCCCCATCGAAATGCTTGCCAAGACAGAAACGCTGCAGGATACGCTCGACGCCTATCAGCAGAAGATCGCCAAGAGTGCTCGCAATCGTAGCGCCGTGTATGAGTTGGCCCTGAAATCGGGGAGAACCTATCAACCCGGCGACCAAATCACCTACTACGTTACCGGCGACGGCAAACGTGTCAGCGTCTACGACAATTGCAAACTCGCCGCCGATTTCAATCCAGCCCGCCGCGACGAGAATATCGACTACTATCTCGACAAACTGAAAGCGCTGTACAAGAAGTTCGCTGCGATGTTGGCAGGATGAGAATAGAACATTGCCATTTTCGACAGTCGCACTAAAATCAATTCTCGAGAACATGCTCCTACCCGCACAAATCATCCAGAAGAAGCGCGACGGGAAGGCGCTGACCGAAGAGGAGGTCCGTTTCTTTATCGACGGGTTCACTGGTGGCGAACTACCCGAGTACCAGATGGCCGCGCTGGCGATGGCGATTTGTTTTCAAGGGATGAATTTCGACGAGACGATGTGGCTCACGCGCGCCATGGTCGAGAGTGGCCAGGTCGTTGAATGGAAGGGACGGGCGGGCGCGTTCTATGCCGACAAGCACAGCACGGGCGGCATCGGCGACAAGACCTCCTTGATCATCGCCCCGCTCGTGGCGGCCTGCGGTGTGAAAGTGCCAATGATTTCCGGGCGCGGGCTCGGCCCGACAGGCGGCACGTTGGACAAACTCGAAAGCATTTCCGGTTTCAACGTGAACCTGTCGCTCGACGATTTCAAGCGGATCACCGATAGCGTGGGTTGCTGCATGATTGGGCAGACCGCGGACATCGCGCCCGCCGACAAGAAACTGTACGCGTTGCGCGACGTGACAGCGACCGTGTCATGTCTGCCGCTCATCGTGGCCAGTATCATGAGCAAGAAACTGGCGGAGAACGTGGATGGCCTTGTGCTCGACGTAAAATGGGGCAGCGGCGCCTTTATGCGAACGCGTGAGACGTCAACGGACCTGGCAAAAGCGCTGGTCGAGGTCGGCAAACGTTACGGCAAGAAGGTCTGCGCGCTACAGACGGACATGAACCAGCCGCTGGGCCGTAAGATTGGCAATGCATTGGAAGTTCGCGAGTGCATCGAGATAATGAATGGTTCCACACAGGTCGATGATTTGCTGGAGGTCACACTCGCACTTTCCGCCGAGATGTTGCTCATGGCGGGGGCTGCGAAAAATGTTGCAGCCGCGAGGGAAATCCTGCAAAAGAAGCTCGCGAACGGCGAGGCGCTCCGCAAATTTGCCGAGATGATCGCAGCACAAGGTGGCGATGCGAAAGTTTGTGACGATTTGCAGCGCTTGCCGTCCACGAAACAGGTGAAGCCTATTCCCGCGCCGAAGTCGGGATTGGTCCAGTCGATCGAGTGCGATCAAATCGGTTACGCGGTCATCGCGCTCGGCGGTGGCCGTCGAGTGGCGGCGGACAAGGTTGATTTCGCGGTCGGTTTCGAGGAACCGAAGAAAACCGGTGATGCCGTGAGGGCGGGCGAGCCGTTGATGATGATGCATTACAACGATGAGGCGCGCGCCACTGAGGCGGCTCGCATGGTGCAGGACGCATACAAGATTGAAGACAAACCCGTGAGTACACGATCACCGCTGATCGTGCAAAAGATCGAGTGAGGACCTGATTCAGATGATGGCGAATGTAAAAGAGACCAAGGATTTCCTGGAATCGAAATTGGCGGGGTTCAAGCCGGACGTGGCGCTGGTGGTTGGCTCCGGCCTCGGAGGCATCACGCAGGGTGTCACGAAGCCGGTCGTGATCTCTTACACCGATATTCCCCACTTCCCGAAGCCCACCGTCGCCGGACATGCCGGGCAGATGATCTTCGGCGAATTGGCGGGGAAGAAGTTGCTAGTGCTGAGCGGACGCTTTCACTGCTATGAAGGGCGCAGCCCCGCCGAAATCACCTATCCAATCCATGTGGTCGATGCGCTTGGTGTGAAAGTGCTCATCGTCACCAACGCCGCGGGCGGCATCAATCCGCAGTACAAGCCCGGTGACCTCATGGTGATCGAGGATCACATCAATCATTTGGGCATCAATCCGCTCATTGGCGGTGTCAATGGCGACGGCGGCGTCAAGTTCATCGACATGAGCCAGGCGTATTCCCCGCGACTGCGTGAAAAACTCGATGCGGCTGCCGAAAAACAGCAGGTTTCCATCTGGCGCGGCGTTTACCTCGCCACGACCGGGCCGAGCTACGAAACACCCGCCGAAATCAAGGCGTTCGCCTGGGTCGGCGCCGACGCGGTGGGGATGAGCACCGTGCCGGAAGTCATCATGGCGCGTTACCACAACATCGAAGTCGTCGGCATCTCCTGCATCACCAACCTCGCTGCAGGTATTTCCAGCAAAAAACTGTCCCACGAGGAAGTCCTCGAAGTGGGCCGAACGGCGCAAGGGAAACTCGCCAAGCTACTTACCGAGTTTATCGGCGCGTTATGAAATCCAACGCGCTCAAGTTCCGCAAGCTGATCGCCACCGCCAAAGCTGCCCAGCGTAATGCCCACGCTCCGTACTCGAAATTTCAAGTCGGCGCCGCGCTTCTCACCAAGAGTGGCAAGGTGTACACGGGCGTCAATGTCGAGAATGCCAGTTACGGACTGACGAATTGCGCGGAGCGCGTCGCCGTCGGCAAGGCTGTCAGCGAAGGGCATCGCAAGTTCCAGGCGATTGCCGTCGTTGCGCCAAGCACCGCCCTCAGCCCGTGCGGCGCGTGCCGCCAGGTGCTGGCGGAATTCGGCGAATGTGTCGTCATCTGTGCTGATTCACGCAACACCCGCCGCTTGCGCATTCATCTGCTCTCAGAATTACTTCCCCACACCTTCAAGCTGTGATAGTTATTGGCTGTAGGATTTACAGCCATGAACACAGATTTGAAGTCCCTTAAACACCGTTCGAGCACGGTCACGGATGGGCTCGGGCGCGCCGCGGCACGTTCGTACTTGCGCTCCGTCGGGCTCAGCGACGAGGATTTGCATAACAAACCGCTGGTGGCCGTCGCCAATACCTGGACCGACGCGATGCCCTGCAACGCTCACTTGCAGCGGCTGGCCGCCAAAATCAAGGAAGGCGTGCGCGCGGCGGGTGGCGTGCCACTCGAATGCAACACCATCGCGATTTCCGATGGCATTTCCATGGGCACGGAAGGCATGAAGTGTTCGCTGATCAGTCGCGAGATTATCGCCGACTCGATTGAACTGTTCGCCCGCGGCTATCTATTTGACGCGGTCGTTGCGCTGTCGGGCTGCGACAAAACCATTCCCGGCACGGTCATGGCGTTAGCGCGGCTGGACTTGCCGGGTTTGATGCTCTATGGCGGTTCGATTGCGCCCGGTAAATGGCATGGCAAAGATGTGACGATCCAGGATGTGTTTGAAGGCGTTGGCTCCTGCGCCGCCGGCAAGATCACGAAGGAAGACCTGCGCGAGCTGGAAATCGCCGCCTGTCCCGGCATGGGCGCGTGCGGCGGCCAATTCACCGCCAATACGATGTCCATGGCGATGGAGATGCTCGGCATCTCGCTCATGGGTGCGAATAGCGTGCCCGCAGAGGACGCAAAGAAGGATCAGGTCGCATTTGAAACAGGAAAACAAATCGTTGAATTGCTCAAGCGAAAACTGACGCCTCGCAAAGTCATCACGCGAAAGGCCCTGGAGAACGCCATCGCCGCCGGCGTCATGTCGGGCGGGTCAACCAATCTCGTTCTGCATCTCCTGGCGATTGCGCGTGAAGCGGGCGTGCCACTGAACATCGATGACTTTGACCGCGTCAGCGCGAAGACCCCGTTGCTTTGCGATTTGAAGCCGGGCGGCAAGTTCGTTGCCACCGATGTCTATGCCGCTGGTGGCACGGCGGTCGTCGCGAAACGCTTGCTCGATGCGGGACTGCTCAACCCCGATGAAATCACCGTCTCGGGTCGTACGATTGGCGAGGAGGCCCGAGACGCGAAAGAAGCTCCGGGACAGCCGGTCATTCGCCCACTCGCAAACCCGATCAAGCCGACGGGCGGACTGGTCATATTGAAAGGCAACCTCGCGCCCGAAGGTTGCGTGCTGAAGGTCGTTGGTCACAAACGCACGAGCCACCGCGGTCCGGCGCGCGTCTTCGACTGCGAAGAGGACTCGTTTACGGCAGTCCAGGCGAAGCAGATCAAACCTGGCGATGTCGTCGTGATCCGCTACGAAGGCCCGCACGGCGGTCCCGGCATGCGCGAGATGCTGGCCGTCACGGCGGCGATTGTTGGCCAGGGAATCAGCGATCAAGTGGCTTTGATGACCGATGGGCGTTTCTCCGGTGCGACCTACGGGTTTACCGCAGGGCACGTTGCCCCGGAAGCCTCGAAGGGCGGACCCATCGCCATCGTGCGCGATGGTGACATGATTTCGTTCGACGTGGCGAAGCGGCGTCTGGATGTTGAATTGAGCGATGACGAGATCCAGCGCCGATTGAAGGAGTGGAAACCGCCCCAACCGCGCTACAAAACGGGCGCACTGGCGAAGTACGCCAAACTGGTGTCCTCGGCCTCGGAAGGGGCTGTTACAGGATGAGTCTCGTCACCTCTTTGTAACATCGACGCCACCGGGGCGTGACGCGTTTGTTACACCGTGCCGCCATGTCAGAAACGATTCTTATTGTGGACGACGAGCCGGATGTGAGCGACCTGCTCGTTTACAACCTCCAAAAGGCGGGTTACAAGACCGTTACCGCTCGCGATGGCAGTGTGGCGCTGCAGAAGGCGCGCGACGAAGTGCCGTCCCTGATCCTCCTGGACCTGATGTTGCCGCAGATGGACGGCACGGAAGTGTGCCGACACCTGAAGGCCGACTCGAAAACCGCCCACATCCCGATCATCATGCTCACAGCCAAGGCCGAGGAAGTGGATCGCGTCGTCGGTTTGGAACTGGGTGCGGACGATTACGTGACGAAGCCATTCAGCCCGCGGGAGATCGCGCTACGGGTGAAAAGCGTGCTACGGCGCGCCAGCGGGAAAACCGCACCCGCCGAAATCCTCAAATTCGGCGACCTCACAATCGATATTGCCAAACACGAGGTCACGTTGAAGGATAAAGTGGTTGATTTGACGGCAACCGAGTTCAAGCTGCTGGCCACGTTGCTGGAGCGACGGGGGCGCGTCCAATCACGGGACCGTTTGTTGACGGATGTCTGGGGTTACGAAGGTGACGTAGACACGCGGACGGTGGACACGCACATGCGCCGGCTGCGTGAGAAATTGGGCAAGGCCTCTGACTATGTCGAGACGGTCCGCGGAGTCGGGTATCGCTTCGCTGACGCGCCCTGAGAACTAGCGGCCCTGCAAGAGAGCGATGAGCCAATAAGCCGCGGCAGCCACCACTGCTGAACACGGGATCGTCAACACCCACGCCCACACCACCTGCCGCGCCACGCCCCAGCGCACGGCGGACAGTCGGTGCACCGCGCCGACGCCGACAATGGCACCCGTGATGGTGTGCGTGGTGCTGACCGGGACGCCAAGGGCCGCCGACGTGAACAACGACGTCGCCGCGGCGAGTTCCGCGCATGCGCCATCATAGGGCCGTAATTTTGTGATTCTCATGCCCATCGTCTTGACGATTCGCCAACCGCCCGCCATTGTGCCGAGCGCTATAGCAAAATGGCAAACAAGCACAATCCAAAACGGAAACGTGACTTTTCCCGCCGCAAACGCCGCCTGCTGTCCTTTCCAAATGCTGGCGTACAACAGTGCCGCGATAATGCCCATCGTCTTCTGTGCGTCGTTGGTCCCATGACCCAAACTATAGGCTGCGGCCGACCAGAGTTGTATTCGCCGGAACCAGCGATCCATCTTGATCGGTGAAGCCTTACGAAAGACCCACATCACGATGAACGTGAAGAAGAGGCCCAGCACCAAACCAACCAGTGGCGCAATGACAATGAACTCGACCGTTAATAACACCTTGGCGGTTTGCAAAACACCGTCCCACTGTCCGGCGTGCACCAGCGCCGCGCCGCCGAATCCGCCGAGCAACGCGTGCGATGAGCTGGATGGTATCCCGCCGTACCACGTGATCAGGTTCCAAACGATGGCGCCGAGCAGCCCGGCGAAAATGACTTCAACCGTGACGTAGTCCGCATGCACCCATGTCGCGACGGCGTTGGCGACATGCACGCCGAAAAACCACGCCGCCGCGAAGTTCCACCACGCCGCCCAGCAGACGGCCTGAAACGGTCGCAAGACGCGCGTCCCGACGACGGTGGCGATGGAGTTGGCCGCGTCATGGAACCCATTGATAAAATCAAAAACGAGCGCCGTGAAAAAAATCAGGGCAATGTATGGATTCTGGAGGATGTGCAACAGATCTGTGAAAAACGCGGACATTCAGGTTTCCAATCGCCGCCGGCGCTCAACTCATCTTGACGATGACACCTTGGAGAACATTGGCCACGTCTTCCAGACGGTCAGTGACCTTCTCCATCGTCTCATAAATGTCCTTCCACTTGATGACCTCGATGGCATTCTTCTCCGTCGCGAACAACTCGGCCAGCGCCGTGTGGAGAATGTCATCCGCTGCATTTTCGACCTCATGCACGGTAATGCAATCGCGCATGACCTGCTCATAGTGTTTGGCCGAGCGCATCCCGTGAACCGCTTCCGCGAGCTTCTCGCAACCGCGGACAATCTGCTTGGCGAGGTTGATCGCGTGTTGGGTGGGTTTCTGGATGCCGAAAAAGGCCATGCGGTTGGCGGCTGCGTTGGTCAGATCGACGACGTCGTCGATCCGGAGAATCATCACATGGATGTCTTCCCGGTCGAGGGGAGTGATGAACGACTTGTTCAATTGATCCATCGTGCGATGAGCGACATCATCGCAAGCGTGCTCGACCTCGTTCAGCTCGCGGGCGATCGGATCAGCATCGCCGTAATTCTCGGTCAGCTTCAGTAGCAGTTTGGCCGCCGTGACTGCCTGGGCGGTTGCCCGGTCGAACGATTCGAAGAAATCATATTCCTGTGGAATTAGTCGCCTCAGCATGGGGTATTCTCCTGATGACCGATGACAATTGTGTAACGAAATTCACACGGAATAGCAACAAGTTGCTCGGCTCTTCACGGTTTTGCCCCGATTTCGTTGAAACGACGCACGGTGTCCGCTATCGTGTCGCGCGAGAAGCGTGAAACTCACACTGCCATCAAAGTGGTTCCTCGGGCTGGCGATTCTGCTCGCCGATCTGTTGCTCGTTGTTTATCTCGCACTTCGGCTCACGCTGCCCCCGTACTTGGTACGCCAGATCGAGGCGGACCTGAGACGGGATGCGGTTGTGGTGCGCGAGGTCTTCGAATCCAAACTCAAGGCAGCACATCCGGATGCGGTGGAAATCAATCGTCTCAGTAATGATCTCGCCAGGAAGACCGGTCTCCGCATTACCGTGATCGGGCCCGGCGGGACGGTCATTGGTGAATCGGACAAACCAGAAAGCGAACTGAAGAACATCGAAAACCATCTGCACCGGCCCGAGGTCCAGCAAGCGCTACGTGAAGACATCGGGAGCGCAACGCGTCACAGTGACACGGTTGGTGTCGATCTGTTGTACGTGGCTGTGCCGGTTCGGGGTGACAATCTCGTGGGAATCGTCCGGGTGGCAATGCCGCTCGTGGAAATTCAACACACAATCGCGCGTGTGCTCCACACCGTGGCGGTCGCCAGCGTGCTGGTCGGTCTCGCGACCGCGCCCATCTTGTATTGGCTGTCAAGGCGCGTGACCCGGCCCATCCTGCAGATGCGTGAAGTGGCGGGACGAGTGGCGCGTGGGGATTTCACGGAAAGAGCCCCCGCGAAAGTCAGTGGCGAACTCGGGGAGCTGGCCACCGCGCTCAACGACATGTCATCCCAGTTGTCCGCGCACATCCGCGAACTCAGCGAGGAGAAGGCCGATCTCAGCGCGATCCTCGCCGGCATGACGGAAGGCGTGCTCGTGGTGCGTCCCGACGGTCGGATTCGCCTGACGAACCAGGCACTACGGAGCCCGTTCGCCATCGACGAGGAAGCCGTCGGAAAGACCGTGTTGGAGGCGTTTCGCAATCTTTCGTTGCAGGAACTTGTCGGCGAGGTCATTCAGGAAGGCGACGTGGCGGCCCGCGAGCTGACGTTCCAGACACCGAACGAACGCGCCTACGAACTAAGCGCCACGCGCTTGCAAGACCATCAGGGCGCACTCTCGGGCGTGGTCGTAGTCTTCCACGACATTACCCGCATGCGGCAGTTCGAAAACACGCGCAAGGAATTCGTGGCCAATGTCAGCCACGAACTGCGCACCCCTCTTTCGATCATCAAGGGATATGTCGAGACACTGCTCGACGAGCAACCACCCGATGAACAGACGGCACGGCAATTTCTCCAGACCGTCCAGCGCCACTCCCACCGCCTCGAAGCGCTCATCGCCGATCTGTTGAGCATTTCCGCTCTCGAATCCCAACAGGCCCGCCTCAATTTCGAGCCTGTTTCCATGTTGGCGGCTGCCCAATCCGTCGTCGACGAACTGGCGCGACAAGCTTCGGAAAGGTTCGTCACTGTTTCGCTGGAAATCCCCGAATCGCTTCCGGCCGTTCGCGCCGACGCGCGTCGCTTGCATCAGGTCCTCTTTAACCTGCTCGACAACGCGATCAAATATATACCGTCCGGCGGCCACGTGACCATCCGGGCGGGTGAGAAAGACGGGTATATTGAAACCACGGTGGCAGACGACGGCCCCGGCATCGCGCCGGAACACCTGCCCCACGTCTTCGAACGGTTTTATCGCGTCGACAAAGCGCGCAGCCGCGAACTCGGTGGCACGGGCCTTGGGCTCTCCATTGTCAAACACATCGTCCAGTCCCACGCCGGCCGTGTCTGGGCCGAGAGCCAGATGGAGAAAGGCAGCACGTTCTACTTCACCTTGCCTCGCGCGTGACAGCGCCATCACGGGCCGGTATACTCCAGAGATCGCGCGGGCGTTATAACGAAAGGAACAGCGGATGAAAGCGTCTTCCAAAAACCGCTACTGGCTGGGCTTCGACCTGGGCGGGACCAAGATGATGGCCACGGTGTTTGACAAGGACTTCAACATTGTTGCCTACCGTCGCAAAAAAACCAAAGATGGCAAAGGTTCCAAGGG
>DATLVI010000027.1 GCA_035577545.1 Verrucomicrobiia bacterium | reverse complement strand
ACCCGCCCCCGAGATTGACAGTGCCTCCGTACCAACCGGTGATGAGCACATTGTTGGCGCTATCCACCGCCACGCCCTGGACCGCGCTGGAGGCGGAACTGGCGACCTGATTGACCCACTGCGGCGTCCCATCCGTCCCGGCGAGCTTCAAGACAAACCCGTTCTTGCTGCCGGTGGCCGTCAAACTCTTCACGCCAAAATTCGCGATGCCATCGAAGGAGCCGCCGACGATGACGTTGCCGGCGCTGTCCACCGCAATGGAATAGCCAGCTTCGTCGCCTGGATTGTCGCCGGAATTCGGGCTGCCAAACTGCTTGGACCAGAGGCAAACGCCCGCTGGAGAGTATTTCACTACAAAGATATCGTACCAACCCGCGCTGGTCATCGAGCCGGAGGGCGCGCCGAAGTTGATCGAGTTGGCGAAATATCCGGTCACAAACACGTTGCCGTTGGCATCGACCGCCACGGCTTCGCCCTGGCTGACGCCGTTGCCGGTGGGTGCTTTGGCCCACTGATACGTCCCATTGGCTGCATACTTGACCAGCATCACGCTACTACCGGAAGTGCCAGAGATGCCACCGCCACCGAAATCTACCGGTCCGGTGAAGTCGCCCGTGAGCAGTACACTGCCGTCGCGCTTGTCCACGGCCACGGCGCGACCGTCGTCTGACGACGTCCCGCCATGAACCAGGGACCACATGTAATTCCCCGATGTGCTGGTGGCTGAGAAATTGGCGACCAGCGTACGGTTGGCGGTCGCGGTAAAGCTGTATGTTGCGGAGGAGGAAACAACGGAGCCGTTCTCGGTCCAATTTTTGAAGCTGTAGCCAGCGGACGGATTCGCGGTCAACGAAACGGTCGAGCCGCTGATGAACAGGCCGTTGCCCAGACCGGATATCGTGCCGCCACTGGACGGGCTGGCAGTTGCCGTGATCGTATAAACCGGCGTGAAGTTGGCCACCAGCGTCACATTCCCATTGAGTTGGAAGCTGTAGCTGGGCGAAGTGCTGACCGCCGCCCCGTTCTTGGTCCAGTTCACGAAGCTGTAGCCAGTTTTGATCGTTGCCTGGGCGGTGACCGTGGATCCGTTCGAGAAACTGCCATTCGGGCTGGTTGTGCCGCCGTTCGATGGGTTGGCACTGGTGGCGACCGTGTAGGTGGTGCCCGTCGGGTTGACCGTCAAGGTAAAGGACTTCGTGGAGGACAAGCCGTTGGCGCCGGTCACCTTCACTGTGAAACTCGCCGTGGTTGCCGTCGTGGGTGTGCCACTGACCACGCCTCCGCTGCTCAAGGTCAATCCGGCAGGTAAACTGCCCGCGCTGATCGACCACACGTACGGGCTCGTTCCGCCGGTGGCTGTGAAAGTCCCGCTGTACGCCACACCCACCGTCGCCGCCGGCAAGGGTGAGGCTGTGGCGATCGTCGGTGTTGTGCCGCCGGCGCTCGTGGTAAACGCCACGTCTGCGCCGTAGCTGGTGCCCCGACTATTGCTGGCTACCAACCGATAATGGTAAGTCGTCGAAGACGTCAACCTGGCGAAAAGATCCGACACGCCGATGGCAATTGTTCCGCTGCCAACGGATTTTGGTGCGGTCGTGCTGCCGTAGGCCGTCGTGGTGCCGAATTGGAAGTACACCGTGGTCGTCAGCCCGTTCGGGTTAACACTGCCGTTCGGTGTGGCCGAAGTGGAACTGATGTTGCTGGCCGGGGCGGTCGTGGCCGTTGGTAGGGCCCCGCTGGCACTGGTGGTGAAAGACACGTCCGCGCCGTAGCTGATGCCCAAGCTGTTGCTGGCCACTAGCCGGTAGTGATAGGTGGTGGATGGGCTGAGTGACCCCAGGCTGGCAGACACACCGACTGCCGTTGTTCCACTGCCAGCGGATTGTGATGTCGTCGTGTTGCCGTAACTGGTGGTTGTCCCCCATTGGAAGTACGTCGTGGTGGCCAGGCCGTTCGGGTCGGCCGTACCGTTGTCGGTGACGCTGGTGCTGGAGATGCCGCTGGCCACCATCGTTGTCGCGGTCGGCGGCGCGCCGCCGCTGGCGCTGGTGGTGGTGAATGTCTTGTCCGCGCCGTAGCTGGTTCCCAAGCTGTTGCTGGCCACAAACCGATAGTGATAAGTCGTCGAGGCCGTGAGCGAACTCAGGCTGGCCGTGAGGGTGACTGTCGTCGTCCCGCTGCCGGCTTGTTGGGACACGGTCGTGCTGCCGTAAGCTGTGGTAGTGCCATATTGAAAATGCACTGCGGTCGCCAGCCCGTTCGGGTTGACACTACCGTACACCGCCGCACTATTTGCGCCTATACCCATGGCGGACACGGTTGTCGTTGTCGGCGGGGCGCCTTGCGCCCAGACGTTAATCCCTACAAGGAGATTGACGATACCGAGCAACAACAGCTTGTGAATCTGGCGGCCGCTGGCGCTACCACTCCGGCGGGTTTGTTTGAGTTCATTGGTGTTACGACACGTGTTCATTTGTATCTTGCCTTCCTGCGCGTCATGGCGCAATTCGGGCCGACTGACTTTCCATTTCATGCTCCCATCCAGAGGAGCCGCAAAAGCGGTCGAATCATTCCCTTCAGTCCTACGAAAAACAACTGAGCCCCTATGGCTGGCCCCCCAACTGAATTCTCCAGCGATACCCTTTAGCCTTGATCGTGCCAACAAATGTATTTGAGGTTTTTACAAGTCGCTACCGACTGCAGGAGAGGCACTTTCGTCGGACCCACTAGATACGAACGAAGAAGATCACCAAGCCAAGTGGAAACTATGTTGACGCCGTGGCAAATCTCTTGGCACTGCCATCGGTCCCCTGGACGAGTTGTCAGAGGCTAAGTCAGGGCTCTTCCTTGGGAAATCGGGAAAACGGGACGCCTCCAAGTCTCGTAAAACCACCTGAATTGATAGGATGAGAACAGGCAGGGATGTGCGTCCCCTGCTGTATCCGCAAGTGCCTATGGCACCAGCCGCACGCGGTAGTAACGGACGGGGCCATTGCTGGCCCCACCGCTATCGACATAGTTGGTCGTCACACTTCCGCTACCCGGCAGAACGACCGGCCCACTGACGTCGGCGAAGTTGGTGGCGTAGCTTCCGCCGACACCGCCGGTCGTCGCCTGCACAGCGTTGGTTCGCCCGCCAGCGGCCGTCCAAATGATCGCAATGTCGTTCCCTTGGCGGACTGTCGAGAGGATACGGAAACCGGAAGCGCCGTTGGTGGGGTCCGTCCCCGCGAGGAACTCAGCCTGGTTGTTCTGGCCGTCACCGTCCGGATCAGCGGAAGCGGCAGCCTGCGGGCAGTTCGTACACCCGAAGTATTGTTGTTGCCACGACTGGAAGGCTGTGATCACCGTAATCAAATTCGACTGTGTCACACTGCCGAGTCCCGCCGTGTTGCTCGCGATCAACGTCACGGTATAGACGCCGGCCGTGTAGGCATGCCCAAAGCTCGCGCCACCGCCCGTGTTGGTGGAGGTACTGTCGCCCAGATTCCACGATATGCTGAGCGGCGACCCGCTGGAAGTGTCTGTGAAGGTCACCACCAACGGTTCCACGCCATTGGTCGGACTGGCGGTAAAGCTTGCTGTTGGCGGCCCTATGACGATCAGCGTTACATTTGTGCTGGCGAGTGTGCCGGCGACATTCGACACGATCACGGAATAGGTTCCTGCATCGCCGGCCTGGGCGTTCGCAAAGGACAGCGTGGCGCTCGTAGCGGTGACCAGGTTGGTGCCGGCCTTGAGCCATTGATAGGCCGGATAAGGAATACCGGTGGCACCCACGCTGAAGGCCGCGGCCTGACCGGTGGTCACGACGAGCGAAACAGGCTGGTTCGTAATGTTGGGGGCCAATTGTGGCACCCACCCGTACAGCCAGTTCGTGGCGCTCAAGGCAAGCGTCACCCGTGGGTCACCGTTGGTCAACTGCGTGCCGTTGAAAGTAACCGACGCGGTGCTGGTCAGGTTGCTATTGTTGTATTCCCACCAACGAAGATTCGGATTGTCGATGAGATCCTGCGCGTTCCAACCGGCAAATCCACTGGCGTCAATCTGACAGTTGGCATAAATTACATTCCCATCCCCAAAGCCGAGTGCCCGGGCCAGTCCGATGCTGGTGACGGTGTTACTGGTCCTCGTCAGTTGGCAGTTCACGAAAGACATGCCGTTGCTGGTCGCGTCGGTCCGCGGCTGGATGAGATTGGCCGGAGACGTTCGTGTTCGCAACTCGCAATTGGTGAAGAACGCGTTCATGCCGCCCCAGATGTAGTCTACGTCGCCTTGGATCAGGTTATCCTGGAAATAAGCCTGGGTGCCGCTGGTGTTGCCGAGGATCGTGTCCTGGAAACTGTCCACTTCGCAATTGAAGAAAATGAAGCGCCTGATCGCGGTTTCGAGCATCAGCGCCTCTGCTTGCGAACCGCCTTTGGGAGTCATGTTGACGAGGTTGAGATTCTCCAGCGCAATGTCGTTGGCGTTCACCTTGAACGCCATGCGGAGATGGGTGGTAGCGCCAGGGGCCACGTTGGCGTTGTTGGGGTAGCCAACGAGGGTGCCCAGGCGACTTTGGCCGCGGAAGGTAATGTTGTTTTTTGAATGCACGTTGACGATTTCGCGGTAAGTGCCGTTGCGAATGTTGATCAGCGTATGCGTGGTATTGTTGGCGGGCAGCGAGTCCACCGCGCCTTGTACTGTGAGGAAGTCCCCGCTGTTATCGGCAGCCACTACCAGATTGGTCGGATTGGCCGGGCCGGTCGGCTTGGTGGAGAATCGCCACGCGTTGGTGCCGCTGATGCCGGCATAATTGGCGCCATTGGTGTCGGTGAAGCAGCCGGCATCCACCGTGACATAGTACGTCTGGTTCGGATTCAGCACATCCAGATGTGGGTAGATCGCCGCGGTGTTACCCGTGATAATGACCGGGAATGTGTTGAAGGTATCACCAGCAATGGCGCGCGCCTGAATATTCTGCGCGATGTTCGTCGCGCTGTTGGCGACGTTGGGGTTATCAAAGTTTGCTGTCAGATCGATGGTGTCCACTGGCGTGACGCTGTTGGTCATGTTGTAAATGCGAATCTGGCCGACCTTCTTGAGTACCGGTAACTGGGTAAAATTCAGGTAGAGCGGCGTGTCATAGCAGATGCCCGTCGAGCCATTGGTCGGCTGCGTGGTGGCAGCCATCGGGGAATAGACGGTTAGTGTCGCATTGCTGCTGGTCGCCACCCCCGCGACATTGGAAACCACGACGGAATATGTGCCGGCATCAGTCGGCGCGACCGAGCCGATGGTAAATGTGGCGTTTGTAGCCGTGGGATTGCCGACGCTCGAGATGATAATGCTGTTCTTGTACCACTGATAAATCGGGGCAGGCACTCCACTGGCCGTGACGGACAAAGATGCGCTTTGCAGATTTGTCGCGACCGTGTTTTGTGGTTGCGCGGAAATCGTCGGCGGCAAGAGAACGAACAAAGTTGCGTTGCTACTCGTGGCTACCCCGGCCCTGTTGCTTGCGACCACGGAATACAGGAATCCATTTTGCGAATACTGCACATTCGTCAACACCAGCGGGTTGCTTGTTGCGCCAACAATGTTCGTCCCGTTCTCCAACCACTGTACCGTCGGCGTCGGAATGCCGCTGACGGCAGCGCTGAACGTGCCCGTGTGACCGAGGATGACCGATTGGTCCGTCGGACCGGTAATCGTCGGTGGAACATCGTTCGACGATACGGTCAGGGTCATGCAGTTGGTCACGACGCCGGCGACGTTACTGGCGATCAGGCAGTAGGTCCCGCTGTCACCGGTTTGCGCGTTGGGGATGGAGACTGTGGACGATGTGTTGGCGATATTCGTCCCGTTCTCCTGCCATTGCAGCGTAGGCGTGGGGATGCCCGTAACCGTCGCGCTAATCGTGACGCTTGCGCCGATGTTCACCGCTTGGTTCGTCAGGTTCACGATCCCCGGCGGCACGGGCAGGAACACCACGGAGATGACGCCCTGGGAATGCATCTGCGAGGTATCCCAACTGACCGAGGGACTCAGCGGCGGGAGGTTGGTAATCGCAAAGTCGGTCGCGAAAGCGCCCGCGGCAAAAACCTGGAAGGTATCGCCGCCGGTCAGTGTCGGACCGACGTTGGTCACCGTCAATGTCCCGCCATAAGTCGTAGTGCCGAAGAAACTCACGGAATCATTGCTTGCGCCCTGGCTCTTATCGAGCTTGAGGAGTGTCTTCGACCCACTGGCAAGCGTCAGGTTGTTGGAAAAGGCGATCTGTCCTACCGCCGTGCCATTGCCAGGGGCCAGTAGTCCACCGCTGGGGACTATGGTGTTCCCCGCGATGCTGCCAAAACCTTTGATCGTACCCGAATTCGTGACGGTTCCCGAGGTCTGGAGGACGCCGCCCTGCAGGTTCAGTGAGTTCCCCGCGCTGATGACCACGACACTGTTGTTGCTGACCGATGAACCAGTCCCGATCACCAGGGTATTGTTCGTGGCAAACGTCGCGGAACCGACCGTGAAATCTTTACCGCCGTTGTCCCAGACGCTGCCACCCTGGATCGTCGCCGTGTTGTTCGTTGAAACCGGGGTGCCACCAACGGCCGTGCCCGCAGCGGTCGTGAACAGCCGGCCGCCGCTGTCCAAGAGAACCACTCCCGAACTGGCCGTGATGCCAAATCCAAGCTTGAACGCTCCGCCACAGGTCATTGAAGCCGAATTCGATACTACCAGCGTACAACCGTAGCTGGTGGAGGAGTTACCCATCCCAATGCTTCCGCTATTGCTCCAAAAGGTATTGGAACCGCTGAGTACGAGGACGCCGATTCCTGCGGTGGAGCTACCCAGGGCAAGGTTGTTCGCCGTCACATTGCCGTTCGTAACGAACAACCGGCCCGGATTGTTGCGGCCGATGACGAACTTCGAGTTGTTGCTGCTATTCGTCACGAACAACCCTTTCCCGGCACCGGTGGAAGAAACCAGGTAAACAATCGCCGTGGCGCCACCGGCCTGTCCACCCACGTAAAATGGACCGGGGCTGGTTCCGTTGCCAACCACAGTGAGGGAGTTCGTACCCAGGTTTAGCGTGAGGATTTGCGTGCCTACTGTGTTGTCAAAGAAAAGGGTAGTCAGGTCCGAAACATCGCTATTGAGCGCCACCGAATAGGTGGCAGGGTTCGTGAAGTTCACTGTGTCGCCTGGGGCCGGAAAAGCCGGAGCGGTATCCCAGGCGGTGGGGCTTTGCCAGACGTCGCTGGTAGTATTGGTCCAGGTCGGATTGGCCGCCTGGCTGTTGCCCGCGGCTGCAAGCAAGGCCAGAACCAGCAGCCATGTCCCGGGAACTGCGACCAGTTTGCTACGGACAGGGTGGGTAATCACTCGCAAGCGATTCATCGTGGCCATGACTTTTCCCTTCGCACTCGCCCGACTACGGGTCGTGCTGCACCAGTCTCCATAAGAGGAGATTGCGTGGGACATCTTTCGTAAATAACCGGCGGGGCCTGCTCCCGGGCAGACCCCGCCACAATCTTCTGCTTACCCTCGCATGAGCAGTGAGCGCCAATAATCAAGCACGCGTCTTACTTGCGAAGCCGACGGCTCGAAATGAGTCCCAGCAATCCCATTCCCACGAAAGCAATTGTGGAAGGCTCCGGCACTGCCACAGGAGTCAGGGTGATCGAGTCCAGGTTGATGGTCTCATCTGCGCCGCTGGTGTTGCTGTAATAGATGGCGAACTCATTGAACGTCTTAAAGCCACCCGGAGGTGTCGTCGGATTGATGTAAGCAGTATTGGTGACACTGCCGAAATCGGTCCAACCAGCACCCGCGAAGGGCCAGGAAGGGCTGTTGTTACCCAAACCAATATTGCCACTGCTGTTTCGGAGTCGAATCAGACCGGCATAGGTGACGAAGTCCTGCAACGGGGCAGTGTTGATGGTCCCCTGGCCCTGTTGGGTGCCCTGAAAGAGATTGGCGCCGTTGGCGGTGCTATGCGTGTACATTTCGGGATAAGGTCCGTTCGCATTCCACAGGGAGAAGTAACCAGCATCGTCACTCACGCCGCCTGTGCCTGCGGTGTTGTAAAGACCGACGCCCATCGGTCGGGTATTGACACCATTGCCTGTACCCAAACCTTGGGCTGACACATTATAGAATACCTGCGTGATTGTGCCGGCCACACTCAGATCCAGCGGCACGAAATTCTGTGTCACAAAAGCCAATGACTGGCCTGTTCCGATCGTAAAACTCACCGTGTTGCCCCCGACCAGGTCGCCACCGGTTCCAGCGTTGGCGTTGACCAGGTTCCCACTGGTGTCGTAAGCCGACCACGACAACGACTGCGCACGGGACGCCGTGGATAATGCGAATGCGCAAGTTAGTAATGCGCCCACTCGAAAGACTCTACTCATGATAATTCTCCTCACCATTGGTTTAGAAGTTCTCACTACCCGTCTCTACTCGCTGGCTCGGAGGCTAGCAATTGCCGGGTATCCGGTCAATTTGGCTAACCCGCAAAAATAATTGAAAAACGCGCATTGGCGGGAAGGGTTATGCAGCGCCGAGTTGGTTCAATGACGCCAACAGACCGCGAATTCACGAGGCAGTTGCGCCCGTTTGCACCTACCGAGGGACGGCAAGTTCTTTGCGATAGTGGGCGGGCGACATCCCGGTATCCCTGCGGAACGCGACCCAAAAACTGTTCGTGTTTGGATAGCCGCACAGAGCGGCAATGGCTTCCGTCCTCGCGGTGGACGAGATAAGCAATTGTTTCGCATGGTCGATACGAACGCGATGCAGTTCGTGAGCGGGCGACCTTCCAATGTGTTCGACAAACGCCTGTTGAAGTCCCCGCACCGACATACCAGCGGCCCTGGCCAGATCGCCAACGTGTATGGGTTCGTGGTGGTGCTCCCAAATAAAGCGCAGGCTGCGGGCGACGCCCTTGTGGCCGACCGCAAACAGATCGCTGCTCTTGCGCACGATCAATCCCGCAGGTGGCACTCGTATAGGTTTCCTGGGTGCCGGCTTGCCATTCATCAACTCATCCAGCAGGGCAGCCCCCCGATAACCCATGAATTCCAGGTTGGGATCCACGGTGGAAATGGGTGTACGCATGGTGTCCGCCGCGAGAAGCAAATTGTCCGCCCCGACGATGGCGACCTGTTCCGGTACTGATAGTCCGATGCTCTCACAGGTCTCCAGGATATCCACTGCCATCCAATCACTCGGGGCGAACACAGCGAGGGGTTTCGGCCGGCTGCGCAACTCCGCGGCCAGCCATTTGCGTTTGCGCTTCCATTCTTGATAGCGACTGGCCGGGGAGGACGCGGATGGCTGAGGCCACCGCAACCAATCGCACTTTTTCCCGGCCTGCCCCAACACGGCTACAAATGCCTGGCCCCGTTCCTCAAAGGACCAGTTGTCGAAATCGCTGTAATAGACAAAATTCGTGAAACCGCGCGAAAGAAAGTGTTCGGCAGCGAGTTGCGCCGCTTGTACGTGATCACAGAGGACCCGGGCGAATTTCAGATGCGGCCGACGGAAGCTGAAATCGACCGTCGGTTTTCGGGCGCGGACAACGAACTCTGCCAGGTCATCACCCGACGCCAGCCAGGCAAGGATGCCGTCTCCATTCCATCCCCAGGGGATGACGCGTTCCTTGGTCACCTCGGGCGACATGTGCCAGCCGTGCTCTTGGGCGTACTTTTCAACGCCCCGCTGCAGCCGGTAATCATACCATCCCAATACAAGGAGAACGTGTCTCTGATGTTTGCGCACACACTTAGCATGAACCGGGGGTTGAAATCTTTCAAGTTTTTCGCTTGTGCATCAGCACAGGAAGGTGGATCCGGCTAGCTCAGGGAGTAGCGAACCGCTTTTCAAGTCAGTCACCGGTCTTTACGTGAGTCCTTCGGTTGGCGTGGAACAATCTTTATCTTGTGCCGGTGCAACCATCCCGCTAGTTTTGCGCTTTTATCCGTGCAGCTTTCGAAGGCGCGAGGGCTCAAATCAAGTACTGAGACAATTTGCCATGACTTCGCCGTCCCACGCTCCGCCAAAATCCAGTGTCGGGAAGTTCCGCTGGGTGATCTGCGCGTTGTTGTTTTCTGCCACGCTAATCAACTATATGGACCGGCATGTTTTCGGCATTCTCAAGCCGGAACTGACCCGGGCGTTCCATTGGAGCGAACAAGACTATGGAAACCTGATCGCAGCTTTCCAGGCGGCCTACGCCACCGGTCAGTTGTTGTTTGGTCCGTTTCTCGAGTGGGTCGGGGTAAAAGGCGCTTACGCTTTCGCGGTTGTGTTCTGGAGCCTGGCGACCATTTTCCACATACCTGCGAAATCAGTTTTTGATTTCGGGGCGGCACGCGTGGCACTGGGTCTTGGAGAGTCGGGAAATTGGCCGGCGGCCATACGGACAGTTGCCGAATGGTTCCCACAAGGCGAGCGGTCGCTGGCCACGGGCATCTTCAACACGGGCTCAAATGTTGGTCCCATCATCGGGCCAATTCTGTTCCCCTGGCTGTTTGTGAAATTCGGGTGGCAGACGGCATTTTTTATTACCGGGCTGAGCGGGTTCGTCTGGCTGCTGTTCTGGCTCCTGCTTTACGACGCGCCCGAAAGATCGCGCCGACTCAAACCGGAAGAGTTGGCTTACATTCGAAGCGACACAGGACCGACGGGTACCGGGAAGGTGCCGTGGAGCCATTTGTTTCGGCACCGTGAAACATGGGCGTATGTAGTGGCGGGCATAGTGACGGCGCCCGTCTGGTGGTTTTACCTTTTCTGGCTGCCGGACATTTTTAACAAGCAATTCGGGCTGAACTTCCGGGAATTCGGCCTGCCACTGGTCGTGGTCTATACCGTGACCGCTTTTGGCAGCATTGCGGGCGGTGGGTTGTCCGCGTGGCTTCTGCGGTGTGGTTGGTCACTGAACCGGGCGCGGAAGACAGCGACGCTCATTTGCGCCTTTTGCGCGGTTCCGGTGATTTTCGCCACGCACACCCGACACGTTTGGCTGGCGACCAGTTTTTTTGCATTGGCGGGGGCAGCCAACCAGGGTTGGTCGGCCACCATGTTCACCGTCGTCTCGGACATATTTCCGAAGCGGGCTGTGGCCTCGGTCGTGGGGATCGGCGGCATGTTTTCCTCGGTGGTTTCCGTGGGTTTTTCGTTGCTCGTGGGGAACGTCCTCCAGAACACGGGGGTGTATGACAAAATCCTGCTGCTTTGTGGTGGCGCGTACGTCGCTACATGGGTGATCTTTCACCTGATCGTCCCTCAAATCAAACCTATCGAAATCCAGTAATCGACTATACAGTCGACAGTTTGCCATACGAATTGTGGACCGCGTTTATAGGAGTTCCTCCTACCTGAGAATCAGTGCTCCACCCAATTGCGAGAGGTGCGTCTCTGTTGCAGACTGGCCGCAGTGGGAAAAAGTGACGGAGGGTTCGGATGGCGCCGAGGAATCAGATAGAAACATTTTCGAGCAGTGTCCCTTGCGACGAGACAATTAAGCCAGTCTGGCGTGGGGAGGTTCGCTACGTGGTGTGTTGGGGGCGGGGGTGTAACAACTGGGCAACCCTGGAGCACCGCGATAGCAGGGTGGCGGCAACGCCTCCAACTCCTCGTGCCAGACTGCTCCTCTCGCAGTGGCATCGGCGGCAGTTCTCCCTGCACTTGACCCCGGCAATGCGTTCCTACCCCACAATAATCCGGGAACCTCACCTCCCGGCTTCTCCACGACCGTTGCCGAGTCGAGAAATGGAGTTCCCGCCGATGCCACTCTCCCGTTTTACGCGGACAAAAGGTGCGGTTCACTCAATTGGGAAAGCAGCCGGTTTCTATCCGGGGTGAAACCCGGGTTATCCAAATAGTATGTGTCCGAGCCTTGAGGAGATTCCTCGCGGTGAGAGGATCAACGACAAAGACCAGCGACCTTTTCAGCCGAATCGCCAGGCGCGCGTCGCGAGCGATGGGCCAACCCCATACATTTGTCGCCGCAATCCTGGTTATCGTTCTCTGGGCAACGCTTGGCCCCGTGTTTCATTTCAGCGACACCTGGCAATTGATCATCAATACCGGCACGACGATCGTGACTTTCCTCATGGTATTCCTCATCCAAAACACCCAAAACCGCGACAGCGACGCCATTCAAGTGAAATTGGATGAACTGATCCGCACCAGTAAAGCCCACAATGCTTTGCTGGACCTGGAGGAGTTGGGCCAGGAAGACCTGGACCGCATCAAGAAGCGTTACGAGGATTTGGCGGAAAAAGCCCGCAAGGAATTAAAGACTGGCAAGAGAGACACAAATAGTCCGCTGATAAAGGCCGATTGAATAAGCACAAGTGTATTGGACCCGGTTCACCGGATCCTTTCAGGCTCTGACTTCAGGGGTTACGGTCGCATGGGAGAAGTTCCTAGATGGAAATTAGGCCTCTGCTGATTGTGCGCCGAGAGGGGAAAGAATACGCTCGGAGGCGTAATGAATGTTTATCAAACGGCAGTTGCAAAACTACGGAAGGGGGAAATCACGTGCAAGAGATTCAAGAACGAAGCGAAGTGATGTTGCATGTAGCCAACGATCTGGGCGTGCTGGCAAAACTCTTCGCAGTTTTGGCCGTGCAGTCTCCCAGCGTCGATGCCTGGCGTTTCTACAGTGACCACCGGTATGCGGCGGTCCTGCTCGTGACAGAAAAAGACAGTGAAATCGTCGAGGCTTTGCGATTGGCTGGGTTCGAGTGTGAAACGAACCGGGTGGTCGTTGTGGAGGAGAAACATCGCTGCCTGTCAGCCGTCCGCTTGGGCTCCGAGCTTCGGGCCAATGGGATCGAGATGCTGGACGCCTATGCCTGTTGTTCACCTGGCGATGGGAACGTACTGGTTTTGAAAGCCACCGACAGTTCACGGGCGGTCACCGTACTCGAAGCAATGAATCTGTGGGGGGCGCGGCCGGTGGATTCTCAACAGGAGTTGGTTGCCGCAGGTGAAGTGGATCAACAGCCAACCACAGGAAGAATTGACTGAGCGGTTCAGCGAATGACAATGACGGAGCCGCTTATAATCCCATTCCGTGAACGCCGTGATCCTGCGTTGGACAAGATTCGGATTTTTCGCATTGGCAGCGGCACTGGAAAACTTCCTAGTCGACTTGTGGATGGTTTCCTTACCCGATATCAGCCCGCCACCCATTGCGCGAAATCTCCGCGCTGCCGTAAAGTGAGCGCAAATCGTTCAGGCGACTGAACAACTGAGGGAGAGAAAAGGAGACGACATGATAGGCGCCACCCTACAAATTGAGATTACTGTTCGCACGATCAACCAACCGGCGTTATTGGGCAAACTAATGGCCATTACCGTTTCCTGCGGGGCGGAAGTACTGGCTGCAAGCTCCTATTGGGACGGGAGGGAGACGGTGGTGAAACTCGTCACCGAAGACGCCATCCGCACAACGGACGCCCTCCAGGCGGCGGGGTTCGACTGCAAATCAAATCCGATTGTGCTGGTCGAAGCGCCGGATAAACCGGGGCTGCCGGCGGTGCTCAGTAGCAAGCTGGCCAGTGCGGGCGTCAACGTTCTTTACACGTATTTGTTCCGCTCCGACCACGAATTGACCTATGTGGTTTTCAAAACCACGGACGACATCCGCGCCATCTATATCCTGGAAGTGGAAGCCCTGATCCACGGCCTCTCGGCCACCAAGAACTGGCGCGAACCCGCTACTAGGAGGGCCTTGGCGGAAGTCGGCCCGGTTCTCAATGCAGCGTAACCGTGATTGGAAGCACCGTTACGGGGATTTCACTCCCAGGACCGAGATTTGGTGTGCGACGAATGTCCCGTCGTCTTCAGTGTACCGCACTTGAATGCTGTCGCCGACCATCAGGTCGGAAAGATCGGCTTTCGGTTTGTTGTCCTTGACGATGATTTCAGTATCCGTGGGAACGACAAACTTCTGGCTGACGGCTGAAGCTTCCACCGTGATCGTGCGCGCCTGTCGGTCCATGGAGCGCAGGATACCGCTGTAGATGAAGAGTTTCCCTGACGGTGCCGGATCCTGTCCGAACCCGCTGACTGCCACACTGGCGGCGATCACACCCGCGACCGCTATCGCAAATCCCAAGAGCTTCTTCATAATAAACTCCCTTCCACTATAAAAATGTATGGCACATACGTGGATCCTCAATGGGTGAAAATTCCTAATCCACTCTGGGGAAAGAACCTATTCCACCCGGCGCAGGGCGCGCCAGGCATCAGCGTGCGCGCAGGTTCGCTGCCCAATGGACGGCGCGCTGTACCAGTCCGGCGGAATCTTTCAGTTGCAGCTTGGCCTGGATGTTTTGCCGGTAACACGAAACCGTTTTCATGCTCAATCCGAGTTGTTGCGCAATCTCGCGCGTACCGTGTCCCTCGCCGAGAAGCTGGAACACTTCCAATTCCCGATCGCTGAGCTGTTCCAGCGGATCGCCGCTGGTTGCCGATTCCGGGTCCCCGAGCGCCTGGCGGACGACCAGGGACCCCATCCTTTCGCTCAGGTAGATTTCGCCATCGAGGACCTTACGGATTGCCGCCAGGAGCTCGGGGGTCGAAGACCGTTTCATAATGTAGCCCCTGGCGCCGGCGCGCAGCACCCGCTCGGCATAGAGCGCCTCATCGTGCAGCGACAATACCAGTGTGAGTAGGTTGGGGTGCGACGCCTTGAGGTCCTTGACGAGCTCGAGTCCGCTACCGCCTGTCAATGAAAGATCGACGAGCGCGATATCCGGCTGCGTTGCGGTCACGGCTTGCAGCCCGCCGGCCACAGTGGCGGCCTCGCCGCACACGAGCAGGTCGGGCTGGACATTGATCACCAGTGCCAGACCCTCGCGCAACACCGCGTGGTCATCGACGATGAGTACCCGCCGCTTTCCGGCTTTCTCTGTTGGCTTGGTTTGACTTTTCATCCCCTCCTCCCCCCCCCCCATCGGCATCTTCGACAACGCACGTCACGATAGTGCCGCCGTGCGGGCCACGGCGGATATCCAGTTTGCCACCGATTACGCTGGCACGATACCGCATGATGTGCAGCCCCATGTCGGCATCATCCACCTTCCGGCGGTTGATGCCGACGCCGTCGTCCTTGATCGTCAAGGTAACGCGATCGCCTTCCCCGGTTAAGTGGATATGGATGTGTTTCCCCTGGCTGTGTTTCACCGCATTAAATACGGCTTCCTGGGCAATGCGGTAGAGATGGCGCGATACACTCTCGTTGCGAATCTGCAGAGACATCTCGCCTTTGCAGTCGCAGGTGATCTGAAATAATCTCTCGGTGTTCAACGCCAACTTCTGTAGCGCGGGGACGATGCCCTGGGTCTTCAATTCGACGGGGAACAACCCCTTGGCCAAATCGCGCGTTTGTGTGACGGCTTCTTTGATGCGGCTGGTGACTTTGGCCGCCAGCGCCGCTGCCTCGGGCAGCGCGTTGGCTGCCAGGCGATCTTCCAACGATTCACTCATGAAACCGATGCCCGTGAGATGTTGTCCCAGGCCGTCGTGCAAATCGCGCCCGATGCGTTGCTGTTCGGTTTCACTGATATCCAGCACCGCCTTCTCCAGCCTTTTGCGTTCCGTGACGTCTTCGATCGCCAGCAGAATCATGTGTGTGTCTTCCCTGTCCCGCTGCAGGCGGCGCGCGTTCAATAGCATAATCCGCCGCCCGATCTTCGGGAACACGTGGTCCACCTCGAAGTCCGTGAAGTGCAAGTTCCTGGGCAGAATGTCTTCCAGGAGTTCCCGCAACGACGCGATGTTCCATTGTTTGCCACCGAGATCATAGATAAACTTCCCCTCGGTTTCTTCCTTGGTAACGTGAAAAAGCCGATGGAAGGCCCGGTTCGACGCCTGGACGCGCAGGCGCTGATTGAGCACCACCAACGGTTCACGAACGGTTTCCACGATGGCATTCGCAAAATCGCGGGCCGCCTCGGCCTCCTGGAGACTGCGCTTGAGCGGGTCGATGTCCAGCAACTTGATCACCGCGCCATCGATCTTGTTCTCGGTCGTCCGGTACGGCCGAATGCGCAACAGATACCAGTGACCGTCGCGATCCTGCACCTCGCGGGTCTTCACGCTGAGCGAGTCAATCGACTCGGCAATCATCCGCCCCAGGTACGGCACATCGATGGGCAGCCGCAAATCCGTCACCAATCGACCGATATCCGTGGGCACCACATGCAACACTTTCTCCGCGGCCGGCGTAATCCGCCGCACCCGTAAATCGGGACCAAGCATGAGAATCGGCAGGTTGACGCTTGTGAGTAAATTGATCAGATCGTTGTTACTCTGGCCCAATTCAGTATTGCGATTCTGCAGCTCCTCATTGACGGTGGTCAGCTCTTCGTTGGTGCTTTGCAACTCTTCCTTGGCCGTCTCCAGTTCCTCATTCGTCGATTGCAATTCTTCGTTGCTCGACTGGATTTCCTCGTTAGCGGCCTTGAGTTCCTCGTTGGCGTCCTCCAATTCTTCGACCGCCGATTGCATATGTTCCTTGGTGGCCGTTAGTTCCTGCTCCAACCGCACGGTCGTCTTCTCCAACTTCTCCGCTCTCCCAGTACGCACCCCGGTAACAACCTCTTCAGGCGGACGATGACCGTCACCGTCTTCAAAGAGAACGAGGAAATACCGTTCCCGTGTACCGTTGGATTTGATCGGCACCACTTCAATATTGACGTCGCGTGAGCCTCCATTTGATTTGACGCGCAACCCTTCGCGCCGAATCGATACGCCCCGCCTCCGCGCCTTGTGAACAGCGGTGCGCAATTCCATGAACAGCCCTTCGCGCGCCATCTTCAACAGGTTGAGGCTGGCCGAACCTGGCGCCGGCTCCAGATACAAACCCGTGTGACCGCGAAATTGCAGGATCTCCATGTCTCCGTTGATCAGCACGGTGGCCGGCGCAAAGCGACCCAGCAAAATCCGATCTGCCTCCCGCTGTATGTCAACCGTCCCCACTTCAATGGCCGGCTTGCGAGGCGTTGCCGCCTCGCTGACAGGATAATCGCCTGGCGAAAAGTCGACCACCGGCCGCGTCGCCGTGGCGCGCTTCACGTAGATCCGGTGCTTTCGATCCACGGGCCCAAAGAGTTGCTCGAAGCCGGTGGTCGTCTCGGACCCACCCAGGAAGAGGAATCCATTCGGTCTGAGCGCATAATGAAAAGTCGGGATCACCCGCTTCTGTAGCAGCGGGTTGAGGTAAATCAACACGTTGCGGCAACTGATGAGGTCGAGGTTCGAAAAAGGCGGGTCCTTGGCGACGTTTTGTTTCGCCAGGATGCACAGCTCCCGAACAACCTTGCTGATTTGGTAGCCGCCCGGCACCCTGGCGAAGTAGCGACGTAGCCTCGGGTATGACACCTCGGTGACGATATTCTCCGGGAAGAGGCCGGATCGCGCCTTAGCCAGCGCCCGCTCGCTGATGTCCGTGGCAAAAATCTGGATCGGTATATTGCCGGCCCGGTCACCGAGGTATTCCAGCAGCAAAATTGCCAGGGAATAGACCTCCTCACCCGTCGAACAGCCCGGCACCCAGATACGGATCGCATCACTGTTGCGCCGTCCGTTGATGATGTTTGGGAAGACTTTTTTCTTCAGCATGTTAAAGGCGCCGGCGTCGCGGAAAAACCCCGTTACACTGATGAGCAAATCCTCATACAGGGTTTCCACTTCTTCCGGATGATGATCGAGGTACGTGGCGTATTGCTCCAGCTTGTGTAGTCGATGCACCGCCATGCGCCGCAGGATGCGCCGCCGGATCGTGTTCGGTTTGTAATGGGTGAAATCCACTCCCGCGACGGACCGCAACAAACGGAAGATGTGGTTCAGTTCATTGCTCATATCCTCTCCCGCCACAACCGCCTTCACGGGGTGGGGGTGATTGATGTAAGGATGGCGGCTGATTCGCACCAACTCATTCGCAATGGCCAGCGGTGATGCCACGAAATCCACGCAACCCGTCGCCACTGCGGCGCGCGGCATCCCATCGTATTTCGCCGACTTCTCATCCTGCGCAAACGTGATGCCACCCTCGGCCCGGATCGCTTTCATTCCCTCCGCTCCATCCGTGGCCGTGCCGGACAGAATCACGCCGATGCAGCTCCGTCCACATTCCTTGGCCAGCGACCGCAGGAAAGCATCGACGGGCATATTGTGGGTCTGCCCCTTGGCGCGCGGAGTCAACTTCAACACGCGGCCGGCCATGGCGATGCTCTTGTTGGGCGGGATGACATAGACATGGTTGGGCTTCACCGCCATCCGATTGCGCGCCTCGAAAACCGGCAACCGGGTCGCGCGCGACAACAGTTCCGCCAGTTGGCTCGCATGCGTGGGATCGAGGTGCTGCACGAACACGAAGCCCATACCCGTGTTGAGCGGCAGCTTCTCCAGCATCTGACGAAAGGCTTCCAGCCCGCCCGCCGATGCGCCGACGCCGACGATGGGAAACGTCCTGCTCTTGGTTCGTCTTCGATTTCTTGCCATACCCGCGCCTGCCCTACATCGGACCAGACCCTCGGATTGGGAGCCTAAAAGAAGCATAGGTTGTGGGCGTGCTTTACACAAATCAAAAGAGGCGCGGGTGGTCGTTGAGGGGGAGGTGGGCGGGCAGGGTCGTTCGGCGGGGCGGCGAACCTTGCCCCGACCACGAGCCACTCGATATATATTCGTCACCAAAAGCACATCCTGCCGCGCACGAAGAGATCGCGACCATGGACTCTTCCCGCGCCGCCCTGGGGTCGGCGGAGGAATGTTACGCCGCTGTCTCTTGCAAGCTCGATTCGCTTTCGGAAACCACGTTCCGATCCTGCCGGGATTTCCATTGCGCCGCATCACGGATGCCGGCGCTGGCCTCCAGCGCCTGCACCGCCCGGTCGTCCTCCGTTGTTCTTAAGACCAGATACTGATAGCCAGCTTTGGCACGCGAAACATAGGAGTACAAAACATCGATTCCCAGGTTGGCCAGTTCCGTCCCAACCGAGGCCGCCAGTCCGGACCTGCAGAGCGGACCCACCAATATCACCGGATTGCTCTTGCATCGGAATCCGGCCGCCTGCAGGACATCAGACGCCTTGCAGGGGTCCGTGGTTATTAAAAGCAGCACGAGCCCAGAGGGGCCGCAATAAGAACGCATCGCCAGCACTTCAATGTCGGGAAGCCAGGAGACGATTCCCATGGTCCTCATCTCTGTCGGCTCCTCGCCCAGTTGGACTGTCAGTTCAATCTCTCGACGTAGAATAGACATACCACCCTCCTCTTTTCACCGCGTTATTCCCCACTCGATATCCCTTGTGTCATAGGTTTCCCCTGCGAGAGATGACGATGCGTTCCGCCAACTGTCCCCCTCGCTTGTGTTTTTCTGGACATTCGCCAGTCCTTCCAATTCTCCGATTTGTGTAACACACATGCCCCAAGTCTCGCAATCGGACGAGGATACGGTTTCACTCTAGGAAGGAATCCTTATAAGCCTGGGTTCCGTGTAATAGATTGCGGAACTCTTGCGCTGGTAGTAAGCCGGTGAGGGTAGGCTGTGGATCATAGGAATAGTTCCTAGAGCAGGCTCGGCGTTTTTTTCTTTATTCAATGGTTGAACTGAGCTACTATCCCTGACCTGCAACGGATTGTGCGGGTCGAGTTGGGAATGTGTTTAAGTGGAGGGCTTGTTATGAAGAAGGCACAGGTGTCCGAGCCGCAGAAAAAACCCGTGGCCAAACGGAGGGGGGTTCTGTTGGTGGACGATCATCCGGCCATCCGTGAGGGCCTGAGCAACGCGATCAACCAGACGGATGATCTGGTGGTTTGCGGGGAGGCCGAGAGTGCCCCCAGGGCCATGGCCGAAATTGCTCGCCTGGCGCCCGATGCCGTGCTCGTCGACATCAGCCTGCACAACAGCAACGGCATGGAGTTAATCAAGGACATCCGCGCCCGCTATTCTGGAAAAATCCCCGTCCTGGCGCTTTCGATGCATGACGAGACACTTTATGCCGAGCGGGTACTTCACGCCGGCGCGCGCGGTTATGTCATGAAACAGGAGTCGATGAAAATGGTCATCGAAGCCCTGCGCAAAGTCCTGACTGGCGGGATCCACCTTAGCGAGCAAATGACCTCGCGGGTCATGGGCTCATTCGCCAAGCACGGCGAACCCGCCAAACGGCCGCTGATTGAGTCGCTCAGTGATCGTGAGCTGGAGGTCTTCGAGTTGGTAAGCGAAGGCCACGGCACCAGTGAAATTGCCGAGCTGCTGCACCTCAGCAAGAAAACGGTTTCCTGCTACCAGCAGAACATCCGCGCGAAGCTGGGTCTTAAGAATGCCGCTGAGTTGGTCCGTCATGCCGTGCATTGGGCGGCCACAGCGTCCGTAAAATGACGGACAGATCGTCCGTCACAACCACCTTGCGCCCAAAAGCGATGGTTCGGTTACCGTAATTTTTCGAAGACCACGTACCGGAGACGATAGCGGGTGAAAGCGGTTGTCTTGTCCGTCTCTTGCGGCGGACCCTGTTGCTCGATGCGGTGGGCCACGAGGATGCCGTTGGCCGCTTCATAAGAGACGTGCACAACGCTTCCTACTTTCAGGTCTTCCACGGAGGCTTTTGGTTTGTCCTTGGTCATGACCTCGCAGTCTGAAGCGATCCCGAAGGTCTTGCTCAAGGGCGTGGCTTCCACCGTCATCACCCTTTTTTCAGCGTCCAGCGCTCGTATGGTGCCAGCGAAGGTCTCGGCTTTTGGTTTTTCCGGTGGTTGTTCGCCGGTATCCCCGCGTCCGGTACCTGCGGTCAAATTAAGCGCGACGCCGATTGCAACTATTGTCCACACTCGATTCATGTTCATGCGATAGCTCCTTTCGCCATTCGCCTGGTCAGGGGACACTGACACCCAGTATCCCCCACTTTGCACTGCAAGCTATTCGGGCTTCGGATCAAGATGATCCAATCGTCGACCTTCCCTAGTACGAGCCAGACGGGGCCCCGCTGGACTCTTTGGATCCCGAGCTTGTGCGAGTGATGCGCAATGCGGTTAGCGTGTCGCCTTCCGCTCGATAACTCAACTCAACGCGGTCGCCGACTTTCAGGTCGCTCAATGCGGCTGACGTATTGCCCTCGACGGCAATCTGCGCGTCGGAACCCACCTTGATGACCTTGCTCATCAGCGTGCCCTTCACGGTCACGGTTTGGGCCGCGGTATCAATGGCCGTGATGCGGCCGGTGAGTCGCTGCTCGCGTTGATCTTTGCCTGTGTCCGACTGGCCGGGTTGGGCCGGGGTGCTGGCCCCGGAATTTGGATCGTTATCAGCCCATGCCGTCGCGACCAGCAGCAAGGCAGCCGCGCCAAGGCCGGCTCCCAACCAATAACTACATCTTGTCCTCCTCATGATGGTTCCATCCTTTCTTTCTTCACAAAATTTACGATGGATCGTTTACGGTTCAATCGGCGGAGGCACTGGTCTTTTCCTAGGAAATTCCCCGAGTAATGGCGAAAGACATACGGAATCGGCTGGGTTGCATCTTATCCATTTTCCGAGGCCGGATTCAGAACGCGACTGATTCCCGGCGGAAAAGAGATGGGTTATTCTTGAGGCATGCCATGCGGGCGCAATGACGCGGAGGTGCCGAAAATGGCCGTTGCACAACGGAAACCGTCGAAACCATGAGAGGTAGTTAATGAATGTCAGTGAAATCATGACTGTGGGGCCTTCCTATTGCGCTCCGGATGCCAGCTTGCAGGAGATTGCGGCAATGATGGTCGCCGAGGATTGTGGACAGATCCCCGTTTGCGAATATGGAACAAGGAAGCCAATCGGGGTCGTTACCGACCGCGACATCGTGTGCCGAACAATCGCCAAGGGGCTGAATCCCCTCGCAATCAAGGTGTCTGCCTGCCTGTCTGCACCTTGTATAACTGTCGTGCAGGATATGAGCGTGGACGAGTGCCGCCGGCTCATGGAAGAACACCAGGTGCGACGGCTTCCCGTCATCGATGAGAACGGTGATCTTTGCGGGATTGTTTCCCAGGCGGATCTCGCGTGCCACGACGACGAGACTCTTACGGGCCAGGTTGTAAAAAGCATTTCGCAGCCAGGTTCGCCTGATTATCACGGAAACGCTCAAAGCTGGCGGGCTGCGTGAAGATCCGTTACCGCCTGAACGGGTGGGCTGGTACTCGAGGGACAACTATCCTCAATTGCAGGCTAGGAGCTTTTCCTAGGGTACAATTAGCAGGTGAACGATTGCGACAACGTCGACGTCCATGCTTTTATGGGGTAATTATATCGACAACCCCGACTCGGACATGATTGTCTGCGCGGGTGGTTCGAGATTATGGACGAAGACGCCAAACGCGTCGGTGCCGCACCCCCTTTCTGGGGCGTGAGCCGTGGGGTCGTTTCTGACCTCGCGAAAATCACGGCGCTGGCCCTCGTCTATTTTGTCGCGGGAAAACTTGGCCTCAAGCTCGCGTTCCTCAACCAAAGCGCGACAGCGGTTTGGCCTCCGACCGGGATCGCTCTCGCGGCTGTTTTGCTGCTCGGGTACCGCGTTTGGCCCGGCATCTGGCTCGGGGCTTTCCTGGTCAATATAACGACCGCGGGCTCCATCGCGACCACGATCTGCATTGCGGGCGGGAACACGCTGGAAGTTTTGTTGGGGGTCTGGTTCGTTCAGCGTTTTGCGGGTGGATGGCATGCGTTTGACCGGGCTCGTGGCATTTTCCAATTCGTCTTGTTCGCCGCCGGCCTGAGCACGATGGTGAGCGCCACGATTGGCGTGACGAGCCTGGCGCTGGGTGGGTTTGCTCGATGGGAGAATTATGCGGCCATCTGGACCACATGGTGGCTCGGCGATGCTGTTAGCGCCCTGACTCTTACCCCGTTGATTATCGTTTGGAGCAAAACCCCGGTTCGCCAGTGGGACTACCAACGAATCTCCGAAGCGGCGCTGGTATTCGGCGTCGCAGTCGCCATCAGTGTAATCGGATTCGGCGAGCCGTTGGCCGCATCCGTGAACCGATATCCACGGTTTTTGTTGTACCCCGCCGTGCTGTGGGCGGCGTACCGTTTCGGTCAACGGGGGGCGATCACCACCGCCGTCGCCATCTCGGGCATTGCAATTTGGGGGACATTACGCGGTTTCGGCCCCTTCGCTTCCGGAGATGCCAACGACTCGCTGGTCATGCTGCAGATATACATCAGCACGCTCACCGTGACCAACCTTGTGCTGGGCGCCGCCATTTCCGAGCGTCGGGTGGCCGAGGACGCCCTGCGTGAGAGCCAGGAGCGAACCCAGATCGCACAACAGGCAACCCGGTGGGGGATTTTCGACTACAACAACGTTACGGAGAAGAATTACTGGTCGCCTGAAATCGAAGCCCTCTACGGGTTGCAGCCCGGCGATTTTGAGGGGACATACGAAGGCTGGCACAAGCGCATCCACCCGGAGGATTGGACCCGTGTTGATGAAGAAATGAATCGGGCGCTCAACGAGGGAGAGTTCTCGCAGGATTTTCGGGTCGTATGGCCGGATGGCAGTGTGCACTGGCTTTTCTCGCGGGCGCGGGTCTTCCAGGACTCCCACGGGCAGCCACTCCGCATCCTGGGGGTGAACGTGGACATTACCGAGCGGAAACAAGCGGAGGAGGCGCAGGCGCGTCTGGCAGCCATCGTTGAATCCTCCGACGACGCCATCCTCGGAAAGAACTTGAGCGGAATCATCACAAGTTGGAACGCCGCTGCGGAAAAACTTTACGGATACATCGCGGAAGAGGCTATCGGCAAATCGGTCTCCATCTTGATCCCCCCGGGTCATCGCGATGAAGAACCCCGGATTTTGGCCAAACTGGGACGTGGTGAGAGAATCCACCGTCATGAAGCGGTCCACATAACCAAGGATGGAAGACGGATTGATGTGTCGGTGACGATCTCCCCGGTCAGGGACACAGCTGGCAAGATAATCGGCGGCTCCAGAATCACGAGGGACATCACCGAGCGCAAGCGGGTGGAAACCGAATTGAAAGCCTGGCGACAGGAACTGGAGTCACGGGTCGAGGAGCGCACCCTCGAGTTGGTCGCGGCGCACAAACAACTCCAGGCCCAAATTGAGGAGCGCAAACGGCTCGAAGCTGAAATGGCGCGCGCGATCGAGCGTGAACAACTGCGGCTCGGCCAGGAATTGCACGACGGGCTCGGACAGCAGTTGGCGGGGATCAGTTATATGATGAACGCGCTGCAGACGAAATTGGAGAGCGCATTGGCCCCGGTCACGCGGGACGCAGAGAAGGTGGAAAAGCTTATTCTGGCAAGCGTCGAACAAGTGCGGCATCTCGCCAAGGGGTTTTATCCCGTCGAACTGGAACGGCATGGGCTTCTTTTCGCCCTGGAGGAAATAGCGCGCACGACCGAACAGATCTTCGGCGTGCGTTGCGTCCTGCAACCGGATGAATCCTCCGGTGTTGACTGCAAGGACACGTCGGCCATTCAACTTTTCCGAATAGCCCAGGAAGCTGTGCACAACGCCGTCAAACACGCTGGGGCGAAGCAAATCACGATCCGTTTGGCTGCGGTCAACGGGGATAAGGTCCTTTCGGTCATGGACGACGGGATTGGTCTTCCCTCCGGGGGGGACAATGAACCAAAAGGAATGGGATTGCGCATTATGCAGTACCGCGCGCGAATGATTGGCGGAACGCTGGACGTCCGCAATAATGTTGACGGCGGCGCCATTGTTACCTGCTCATTCCCGGCTGCCAAACAGCCTGCAACTTCTGACCCCCAACCGCCTGTAGAGACAGTCGAGCGCGAGGTTCCATCCTAAGGATGCCCGTGGGCATCAGTGGTGTTCGTTGTACCCCAACCGGTTCCATTCGCAGTTAGGGCTTACTCCTAGGTCATAACCAGTTCTTCAGCCCATAGCTTTTCAAACTCCCCTGGATACAGTTGCAATGTCAGGAAGTAGACGGGTTATGCGGTGAGTAATAACAACCAAGCCAGGAGGCATTGAGATGAACGCGAGAAAATGGATAGCAGCGGGTGTTGTACTGGGTGCTTTCGCAGCGCAAACGTGCGCCGTGGCGGATGATGGCACGGTCCAGTCAACGCAGACGACTGAGACCACCCGGGTGACCAAGACGGAATGGGTAACTACGGATTATGAACCCTTTCCGTCCCGTCAACTGACACTGGACGCCTTTGGCACCTATGCCACCCGGAACCGGGAGGGCAGCAGTGTCAACGCAGGGGGGGGAGGACTTGGGCTTGATTATTTCCTCACGCGTTATGTGGGTATCGGGGCGGACACCTACATTGAGGAATGGAAATGGCCCTATCGCGTCAATGGTAGCGGCATTTTGCGCCTCCCATTGCCGGATCAGTTCTCCAAGCTTGCGCTGTACGGCTTTGGCGGCGGAGGACGGCAGTTCAAGGACATCCCGCAATTCACATGGCACGGCGGCGGCGGTCTGGAATACAAATTAAGCCGGAACCTCGGGATCTTTGCCGATGCGCGCGAGGTTTTCCCGGATAAGACCCCGGATTACACCCTGGTGCGTGGCGGGGTAAGCTTCGGGTTTTAGATGTTGGCTTCGACGGCAGGGAAGGTCGTCCTTTCAGGCCGGTGCCAATGTGAAAGGCTATGCGCCCTTTGATTTTTCTGATCAACGGGCGCATAGTATTTCAGGTTCCCTCTGACTGCGGGAGGTGTGATGGAATCGGAGCGTAAGGAAACACTGGGTCGCGTAGCTGTTATCGGCGATTACCTGCCGCGCCGCTGCGGAATTGCTACATTTACCAGCGACCTCTGCGAAGCACTGGCGGCCCAATACCCCGACACGTCGTGCTTCGCGGTGCCAGTAAACGACCGTGAAGAGGGATATGACTACCCACCCCGCGTGCGCTTCGAGATGGCCGAGCGGGACCTGGAATCCTATCGTCGGGCAGCTGACTTCTTGAACATCACCAACGTCGATCTGGTTTGCCTCCAGCACGAATTCGGAATCTTTGGCGGCCCGGCGGGCAGCCATATCCTGGCATTGTTGCGCGAACTGCGCATGCCCGTCGTCACGACACTCCACACGGTGCTGCGCGAGCCTGATTCACAACAGCGTAAGGTGATGAAGGAACTGAGCGAACTTTCAGACCGTCTCGTGGTGATGAGCGAACGCGGCAGGTCATTCTTGCGGGAAACGTACGCAATCCCGGCGGAAAAGATCGATCTCATCCCGCACGGCATCCCCGACGTCGCATTCGTCGATCCCAATTTCTACAAGGACCGTTTCAACGCCGAAGGCAAGCTGGTGCTACTGACATTCGGCCTGCTATCGCCGAACAAAGGCATCGAGAATGTCATCGAGGCCCTGCCGGAGATTCTGTCGAGTCACCCGCAGGTGCTGTTCATGGTATTGGGCGCAACCCATCCGCACGTGCTGCGCGGTGAAGGAGAAGCTTACCGGCTCATGTTGCAGCGGCTGGTCCGCGAACGGGGCGTGCAGGCGAATGTCGTGTTCCACAACCGGTTCGTCACCCTGGAGGAATTGGTGGAATTCATCGGCGCCGCGGACATTTACCTCACCCCCTACCTCAACCGGGAGCAAATTGTTTCCGGCACGCTTGCCTACACGCTGGGCGCCGGCAAAGCGGTGGTTTCCACCCCGTACTGGTATGCCGAGGAATTGTTGGCCGATGGTCGCGGCTTGCTGGTGCCGTTTGGCGATCCCCGGGCCATTGCGACGGGCGTATTGCAGTTGCTGGACGATGAAGCCGAGCGTCACGCCATGCGCAAACGCGCCTATCTTTTTAGCCGTGAGATGACCTGGCCGAATGTGGCACGGGTGTATATGGAGAGTTTTCTCCGCGCCCGATCGGAACGAACCCGCGCGCCACGTCCGGCCGTCAGCGCGCGGGCGCTCGGCAAGCAGTCCGCGGATTTGCCTCCGTTGCGATTTGATCATCTGCGGCGGTTGACCGACGCAACCGGCATTTTGCAGCACGCCGTGTTCAGCGTGCCGCGGTTTTCGGACGGCTACTGCACGGACGATAATGCACGGGCGCTGATTGCGATGGTCCTACTGGAAGAAGTTGGCGGAGGTGAACTGGACCGCGTCCGAGGCCTGGCTTCCATCTATTTGGCCTTTCTCTGGTTCGCGTTCAATGCGGAGACGTCGCGGTTCCGTAATTTTCTTTCGTACCAGCGCCAGTGGTTGGAGGACTCCGGTTCCGAAGACAGCCACGGGCGCGCCTTGTGGGCGCTGGGGACCGTGCTGGGCCGGTCCGGTAAGCGAAGCCTCTGTGGCACGGCCAGCCGCTTGTTCGAGTTGGCGCTGCCGGCAATTCTGAAGACCGGCAGCCCGCGGGCGTGGGCATTTGCCCTGCTGGGCATCCACGAATACCTGAAGCGCTACACCGGTGACCGTGCCGCGCAGGGTGCGCGGGATGAGCTGGCGCAGCGGCTTCTTAACTTGTACCAGATCCATGCGACGGCCGACTGGCCATGGTTTGAAGACAGCCTGAGCTATTGCAACGCAGTGCTTCCGCACGCGATGCTCACCGCCGGCTCGACGATGCCAGACAGGAGCATTCTTGAAACCGGGCTGAATTCGCTCCGATGGCTGGCGGACGTTCAACGCGCGGAGGCGGGTCATTTCACGCCGATCGGCTCAAGCGGAGTTTACTCCCGCGGTGGCGAGCGAACGCGTTTCGACCAGCAACCCATTGAAGCCCAAGCCATGATCGTGGCCGGCCTGGAAGCTTATCGTGTCACGAGCGAGGAGCGCTGGCACCGGGAAGCAGAACGCGCTTTCGATTGGTTTCTGGGTCGCAACGACCTGCACCTGCCGCTCTACGACCCATCAACAGGCGGATGCCGGGATGGTTTGCATCCCGACCGCTTGAACCAAAACCAGGGCGCTGAATCAACGCTGTCTTTCCTATTGTCACTCCTGGAATTGCGGCTCTCGGAGCAGGCGCTGGATTCTACCAATGGAGGTAGTCATCATGAGGCAATTGCACGAACCCCTGTTTGAGCGTCATCGCGGGAACCCGTTGTTGACGGCGGCGGACTGGCCGTATCCCATCAACACTGTTTTCAATGCCGGTGCGACGCGCCTCGCGGATGGCACAACATTATTGTTATGCCGTGTCGAGGATCGTCGTGGTCACTCACACCTCTGCGCGGCCCGTTCGCGCAACGGGATCGACGCCTGGGAGATCGACCCGCAACCAACACTGGCCCCCGACGTGGAACGGCATCCCGAGGAAATCTGGGGCGTTGAAGACCCGCGGATTACGTTCGTGCCTGAATTGAAGAAGTATGCCGTTACCTATACGTCTTATTCCCGCGGCGGGCCGGGGGTTTCGCTGGCGTTAACCGAGGATTTCAAGACCTTCGAACGTTTGGGCGTCGTCATGCCTCCCGAAGACAAGGACGCCGCGTTGATGCCGCACAAGATCGGCGGCTACTGGGCGATGATTCACAGGCCGATGACCGTGTTCGGCGCGCATATCTGGATTTCGTACTCACCCGATTTGCGCCACTGGGGAAGCCACAAAATGATCCTGCAAGCGCGGCGCGGTGGCTGGTGGGACGCCAACAAGATCGGCCTCTCGCCGCCCCCCATTGAGACGTCCAAGGGGTGGCTCATGATCTATCACGGCGTGCGTCAAACGCCGAGCGGATCCTTGTATCGGCTGGGGCTGGCACTATTCGACCGGGAAACCCCCGAACGCTGCCTCCGCCGGGGCGACATGTGGATCTTTGGTCCCGAGGAACCCTACGAGCGTGAGGGCGACGTCGGCAATGTGGTCTTCCCGTGTGGCTTTACGATTGGGACGGATGGCGACACCGTAAACCTCTACTACGGTGCGGCTGATACGTGTGTGGCTCTGGCGACGGGAAGCATTCGCCGGCTGCTCGACTGGCTGGAGCGCACCGGCCAGCCCAGCCCCGTAAATCTTGGCTAGTAGCGGTAAGGGTACGGGTAGGATTCTGACCTAGGCTGCATTCGGGTGTGGTCGGATGGCGTTGCGACTTCAAACTGATTATTATCACCACGTTCTTTGGAACGGATTGGACAGATAGGGAGAACAGCTTCGTCAAGGAGGTGCCATGATGAATGTGAGTTGCCCAGCAGAAGATCAAGTTCGAACGTTCGGTGTCACGTCGCGCAGGCTATTCACGACGGCAAGGTCGGGACTTATTGCGTTCTTTATCGTCCTTTGTTTGAACTGTCACGCGGCTGACCGGGCTTCGTGGTATGGGGAAGAGAGTCGCGGCCTGCCGATGGCCAATGGCCAACGGTTCAATCCGGACAACCTCACCGCTGCGTCGTGGTTTTTTGATCTCGGCACGAAGGTGGTGGTTATATATGAAAACCGAAGTGTGGTTGTGGAAATCACGGATCGTGGCCCGGCGAAACGCCTGTTGCAAGCGGGCCGCCGAATCGACCTGAGTCGCGCGGCATTCGCGAAGCTGGCCGACCCGGATGTTGGCCTCATTGACGTGACCGTGAGAAGGCAATGAGAGTCTCTTAGAATAACATGTGTCAGGTGAGATCGCAGGATGCAGAAACGAACTAACAAGAGTTGTTCCATAAGGATGGGGCCGTGAAGAGCCTAATAGCAAACGGGTTTCCGGATGAGTGCGGTTATGAGGCGTCCCGGCCCTTGCCGGCTGCGGAAGTGTTTCAAACTTCTTCGATGATGGATTCGGAAACCCCTTTGGGTCATCGAATCGTCAAACAACTGCACGGGATTGCGGCCAGATTGACAGGTGACCTCGATCTGCAGAAGGACCTGATGCAGGAAATGTGCATCCACCTTGTTCAGGTTGAGGCGAACCGGCCCGGGCAGACAGTTAGTTGGTATCTCCAGGGTTGTCACTTTCGTGCCCGCAGTTACCTCGACCGCGGTCGCAGCATTGATTCGATCAAGCGCGGTAATAACCTTGTGTTGATGGATCGCGGCGACAACGACGGCAACAGCGATCTCAATGTCTGTCCGGATGCTTGTGATCCGAATGATCTGCTCAGCGAACTGATCGCACGGGACATCGTTGACCTGCTGGTCCCGCAACTGACAGACACGGAGCGGCAGATTCTGTTCCTACTGATGGAAGGCTTCGGCGTTTGTGAGATTGCGCGGGAATTGTGTGTTAGCCATCCCGTGGTCATCAAACACCGCAGGAGGATCGCCCATACCACATCCGTTCTTCTCGCGGATTCCGCCGGCATCGGTTCCCGCGGCGCTTCCGACGGTCATTCCGTGTTCTCACAAACTGGCTGCGACAAGTCCGTCGGAATTAGATTCCCGAGATCTTGTATCAAGTAGTAATCAAGGGATGCCGCGGCCAGTTGATCGGCGTCGTTCCACAACGGATTTCCATACCTCTCGATAACCGGCCCCTACCTTCGCGGATGCTCCCGGACCACGAACGTATGCTGCCTCCATGGCTCCGGAGAGTTCAGGTTCACTGTCACACGCATACTGTCCCGTAGAACAAACCTCGGTGGCGGCTGCGGGCCGGAAACCCAGACGACGCCATCGAACCACCAGTAGACATCGGACACAGGATAGTAATAGACCTCCACATCAGGGTAGTAGTAGTAGGCATAAGGGGCCGGAACCGGGCTGGGGGGCGGATACTGAGCAGGAGGTTGGCCAGGGGCCTGGGCTGCCTGTGGAGGAGGTGGCGGCGGGGTTTCATGTTTTCCGCAACCAGTACCGAGCCCTGCAATACCCACGGCAATGCCGACCAGACATGGGCCGAGTCGTCGATTCATATTGCACCCCTTTCGAACTCAACCTAGTCCATCGCTGGCTCCTGCACAATTCGATGAGATTCCTAGTCTTGCCTAGTACGAAATCCTACCAGGCCTATCAGTCAGCTTTATTCCTCCCCCGCACTTGTGATCATGGTCAGTGGGAAACGATTCACGACTCGCGAAAGATTCTGGTTCCGTTCTGACTATCCTGTCGGTGCAAGAGGCGGCAATAACACATACCGGCGCGACATTTGCGCACACAAAATGCTTTATCCTTCAATTCAAGATGGCATTTACCGACGTACTTGTCGTTGAAGACGATCCGGTATCGCGGCGAATCTTGAGCCGGGATCTGTCCCGGCTCTTGTATACCGTCTCGGAGGCGTGTGATGGAGCCGAGGCGTGGTCGATTTTTCAATCCAAACCGTTTCAAATTATCGTGAGTGATTGGATGATGCCGCAAATGGACGGATTGGAATTGTGCCACCGTATTCGTGGACGCGACGACGGCAACTACACCTACTTCATCATGCTCACCGTCCGACGAGAGAACGAGGATTATCGCGAGGCCATGGCATCCGGGGTGGACGACTTCCTGACCAAACCCGTCGACCGCGAAGAATTGATGATTCGCTTGCGTGTGGCGAAACGGGTTATCCAGTTTGCGACGCAAGTGCGAGAATTGAAAACGCTGCTGCCAATTTGCGTTCATTGCAAAAAGATCCGCAGCGATGATGATTACTGGGAGAAGTTTGAGACGTATATTCATCAAGAAACCGGTACCGATTTCAGTCACGGAGTTTGCCCTGAGTGCTACGAGAGGATCGCCAAGCCGGAAATGGAAGCTTCTCTCGACCGCATGGGCCATGACGTACGACACCGGGCGCCCTAATCCGTCCACCGCCGCTACGCACCGCTTCCCCTTTCTCGCCGACGTATTACCCATCTCTGACCGGTGTCTTGATGTTTTTGTGGGCCGCGCCTCCTGACTTGCGCGGGCGAGAAGTCAGTGCATATTGTCGCAGGCGTTTCCGGTCATCCGTCGTATAGGGGGAACGGAACAGGAACTAGAACGGATCACGGAAGGGGAGGCGGTATCATGGCGAACATTGTATGGTTTGAAATCGGAGCGGACAATGTCGAGCGCGCGAAGAAGTTTTACGGGTCGTTGTTCGGCTGGAAAATCGAGAAGATGCCGGGAGACATGGAGTACTGGCATCTGGACACGGGCGGCAGCGATGACACGCCCGATGGTGGAATCATGAAGCGCAAGGAGCCGCAACAGGGGATCACCAACTACATTGGCGTGCCGTCGGTGGACGAGTTCGCGGCGAAAGTCCAGAAACTCGGCGGCAAAATCTGTATGCCCAAGACAGCGGTGCCGCAGATGGGGTACTTCGCGATCTGTCAGGACACGGAGAACAACGCGTTCGGCCTCTGGCAGATGGACAGAGACGCGAAGTAGGGGGCCCGGATAGCCGGGGTCAACTGATCATTCGAGATAGGTTGCGGTTGCAATCAGGTTGAGTTGCCGGTGGACCGCTACGCCGCGGGACGGAGGACGGCGAAACAAATTCTGAATTGCGCGCATCGCACTCCAAGGTAATGATAGAGCCAGGCGTTAACGAGAGGACACCCGGACCATGAATATTTCAGCGAACGCAACGCTCACTGTTCCCGTCGGGAAGCGCGATCATATTCAAGGTCCATCGTCTGCCGCCGTGACGCTGGTGGAGTATGCTGACTACCAGTGCCCATTCTGCGGCAATGTCCACCCGATCATCAAGCAGCTTCAAAAGCATTTTGGCGATCGGTTACGATTTGTCTTCCGCAATTTTCCACAGGCCAGGATCCACGCCTACGCCCAGCGCGCGGCGGAGGCCGCCGAAGCCGCGGGCGCCCAGGGTAAATTCTGGGAGATGCACGATTATTTGTTCGAGCATCCGGGGGCGCTCGACGCCGAGAATCTGGTGCGGGCTGCCGTCGCGCTCGGCCTGGACAAGGTGAAATTCGACCGCGAGGTTGCCGAGCGCGTTTATGCCAGCCGGGTGCAGCAGGATATTCAGAGCGGGACTGACAGCGGGGTGGGCGGCACGCCGACGATCTTCATCAACAGCGTGCGCAATGATGGCGACGACGATTTCGAAACATTGAAGGCAAGTATCGAAGAAGCGATCCTGCTCGGCAAGGCATCGAAAGGGAAGCGGCGTTCCTGATTATGGCGAAGCCAGTGATATGGACAGTCGATGACGACCCGGACGTGCTGCGGGCCGTGGAGCGGGATTTGCGGCGGCAGTATGGAAATCGGTACCGCGTCATGGCCGCTGACTCCGGCGCGGGGGCGCTGGAGTCGGTGAAGCAGTTGAAGTTGCGCAACGATCCGGTCGCCCTGTTCCTGGTTGACCAGCGGATGCCGCGCATGTCGGGTGTGGAGTTCCTGGAGGCGGCGCTGGAATTTTATCCCGAAGCCAAGCGCGCTCTGCTCACCGCTTACGCGGACACCGACGCGGCGATTCGCGCCATCAACTCGGTGAAGATCGATCATTACCTGATGAAGCCGTGGGATCCGCCTGAGGAGCGGCTTTACGGGGTTGTGGACGATCTGCTGGACGATTGGCAGGCAGGATTCCGTCCGCCGTTTGAAGGAATTCGTATAGTCGGCCACCGCTGGTCGCCCCATTTCAACCAGATCCGGGATTTTCTCGCGAGGAACTCGATCCCGTATCAGTTGTTGGACGCGGAGACGGACGAGACGGCCCGGCAATTGATGGAGAGTAGTGGCGCCGATGGCAAACAACTGCCACTGGTTGTCTTTTCAGACGGCACACATCTCTCTGACCCGACGTCGGCGGTGGTTGCCGAGAAGCTGGGGTTGAAGACCAAAGCGGAGTTGCCATTTTATGATTTGGTCATTGTCGGAGGCGGCCCGGCCGGCCTGGCGGCAGCGGTGTATGGAGCCGCGGACGGATTGAGAACGATACTTATTGAACGGGAAGCGCCCGGTGGACAGGCGGGACGGAGTTCCCGAATCGAAAACTACCTCGGTTTCCCGACCGGGCTCAGTGGGTTCGACCTGGCCCGACGCGCGGTCAGCCAGGCCCGGCGGTTCGGCGTGGAGATTCTCTCGCCGCAAGAAGTGACCGGAGTCCGGGTGGATGGGCCGTCACGGTTTGTCACGCTGGGCAACGGCACGGAGATCGGCTGTCGCGCGCTGTTGATTGCGACGGGCATTGCCTTTCGCAAAGTGGACGTGCCGGGCGTGGAGGAGTTGAATGGTGCGGGGGTTTACTACTACGCGCCGATGACCGAGGCGTTGTCCTACAAGAATGAGGATGTGTACATTGTCGGCGGGGCGAATTCGGCGGGGCAGGCGGCGATGTATTTTTCGAAATATGCGCGAAGCGTCACAATGTTGGTGCGCGGCGATTCTCTCTCGGCGAACATGTCGCAGTACCTGGAAGACCAGATTGGCGCGACGAAGAACATCGTCGTGAAACTGAACACGAGCGTCATGGAGGTTAAGGGCACGGGGCGCTGTGAAACGATTACACTCATGAATAACAAGACGTGCGCGCAGGAAACCGTCCCCGCGAGCGCTCTTTTGTTCTATGTGGGCGCGGTTCCGTACACCGATTGGTTGGGCGGTATGGTCGAGCGGGACGCGCAGGGGTATATCTATTCGGGGGGGCATTTCTTGAAGGAACGAAAGCGGCCGAGCGGCTGGGTGCCGGACCGCGATCCGTTTATCCTTGAAACCAGTGTGCCGGGGATTTTCGTGGCCGGTGACGTGCGCCATGCTTCCACCAAGGGCGTCACCTCCGGTGTGGGCGAAGGCGCCATGGCCGTCAAGCTCATCCACCAGTATCTCAGCACGGTGTAATTATGGACCCATTGACCCTTAAAGAATTGCAGGCGATCCCGCTCTTCTCCGACCTATCGGCGGAACAAACAAGCTGCTTCGAACCGGGGGAGATTATCGAATTCGAAGTCGGCAAGGTGTTGGCGACCGAGGGCGAGCCGCTCAATTCTTTCTACGTGCTGTTGGAAGGCGAATTGCGGGTCAGCCGGAACTATGACAACCAGGCGATCCTGATGGGCGTGACCAAGCCCGGAATGTTCCTTGGCGAAATATCGCTGCTGCTGGACAGTCCCAATCTCGCGACCGTGCGTACCCTGAAGCCCAGCCGGTTGTTTCGGCTGGGCAAGAACGATTTCTGGCGGATGTTGAGCGTGTGCCCGTCGGTCGCGAGCCAGATCTTCCGCACGATGGCGACGCGGGTGAAGAACGTGGAAGGTTATTCCATGCAACGCGAGAAGCTGGCGTCCCTCGGCACGATGGCCGCGGGTCTTGCCCACGAGCTGAACAACCCGGCGACAGCGGCGCGCCGGTCGTCAGCGAATCTGCGGGAGGTTGTGGACAATCTGCAGTCGTTCGCGTGCGAACTGCATGAATCCTTGAAGCCCGAACATTGGCAGCCGCTCGTCGATGCTTCGCAGGACGCCATCGCCCGACTGGCGAAATCCACACCGCTGGATTCGGTGACCCGCAGCGACCGAGAAGAAGAAGTTGCCACCTGGCTGGAGCAACATGGCGTGGCCGATGGGTGGAAGTTTTCACCCGCATTTGTGGGCGCCGGTCTGGACGCGAAAGAACTGGCGGCCCTCGCTGAGAAGCTTCCCGCCGAAGCCTTGCCGTACGCCTTCGGTTGGTTGGAAGCGAGCCTGTCGCTGAATTCGTTGCTGAACGAAATCGACGGGAGCACGGCGCGCATCGCCGAGTTGGTCAAGGCTGTGAAATCCTATTCCTACATGGACCAATCGCCCATGCAGGAGATTGACGTGCACGAGGGCATCGAGAACACGTTGACGATGCTCGGCCACAAACTCAAGAACATCACCGTCACCCGCAAGTTCGATCGCGCGATTCCACGCATCATGGCGCACGGCGGCGAGTTGAACCAGGTGTGGACCAATCTCCTCGACAACGCCGTTGACGCGGTCAAAGGAACGGGGAAAATCTGTGTCGCCACGTTCTTGGATGTTGACCAGGTGGTGGTGGAGATTGCTGACAATGGCAGTGGCATTCCGCCCGAAGTGCAGTCGCACATCTTCGAGCCGTTCTATACCACCAAGGGCGTCGGGTCAGGCACGGGTCTGGGCCTGGTAATCAGCAGTCGCATCGTGGCCAACCGGCACGGCGGTGAAATCGAATTCGAATCCGTGCCCGGAGACACCCGTTTCAAAGTGCGCCTTCCGATCAAGCACGCTCCGCAATCGGGTTGATGGTACTTACGCGGCAAACCGCAATCGGTCATTCTTTCAGGACCACATCGGTCTCCACATCGGAAGTGAGAGTGTCGTTCGACGGATTGGTGTCCGGGTTGCCGTCGATTGCGCCGTGATTGACGTGCGCCGTGTAAGCGAAATCCTCGGCCCCCTTGGCGGGAGCCGGCACGCAGCCCGCCGGGTCGTAGGTGACGTTGAAGAAGACGTTGAGTTTGCCGTTCGGCTTGATCGTCTTGGGTTTGTTGGGAGAACCCTGGATCAAATCCGCCGTCGGCGGCGTGCAACCGCTGTTCGGGATGTTGGACAACGTGACGCTGACAAGGTCGGCCAACTGCGCCAAGTTCGTGAACGTCTCGCTGTGCGGGCTGAGATTCTGGATCTGGACCTTGACTCGCTTGGTCAGGGCCGGCTTGCCGGCCTTGAGATTGATGTTCTTGATCGGATGGACGCTGATGACGGCGAGGTCGTGAACCGGGATGTCGCCGGTGAGCGCAAACGTGGCGTTAAACGCCGGGGGCGCGCCCACTATATCGGTGGCTACGCGGAGCCAGTCGGGATCCAGTTGGGCATTCCTGATCCACTCCTGAAGATCGCCCACGAACGGGGTTCCCGGCGAGACGATCGGTTTGGGGGCAGAAAGCCACAGGAAATGATCGGCGGCATTGGTCAGCAAGACCTGCGGCACGAAGAAATAATGGTTGGTGGGCAGGTCAAAGGGCGACGTGAGCGTGACATCGACCCGGATTTCTTGGCCGGTGACCGGGCCTTCCCCCATGGTTGTCTGGTTCGTGAGCGGGAAGATGCCAATATCGACGCTGTTGGAAGCGACGAAGCTGGGATTGAGCAACGTCACGGTGAAGGTCAATTCGGCCGACGTTGAATCCTTGCTTGCGAAGGCGACGTCGGAGGGAGAGTTGGCCCGCGTGGGGACATTGCTTGTTCGATTGATATCCGAATCTTGCGGGAACACGCGATAGATCTCGACGACCACCTTGGAAACATCATTACTGACGTCCACCCCGAGTGGCACGAGTCCCGTGAACGAAGCGGAAGTGATCTGGACTTCATTTGTCAGGATGAAATCATCGGCGGATTCCGTTTCCTGGTCCAGGCCGTTCGTGGGTCCGGGTCGCGTCGCGGTGGCCATTAGACCATCGGGATTACCAGTGGAGAACGAAAAGGTGGCCGCTGAGGTTTGAGGGGCCAGGAGCAGGAGGGCACATAAGCTTAAAGCCAAGGGAACTACGAGGGATCGGACACCCGCGGGAATGAACTGTGACGTTGTGAACATGTTATTGAGTCTGGATTTCATAACCTTGTCCCTTTCGTATTACTGAATACTGGTTTTCAGTTATGGCGATAGTTTTTGTGGAAAAAACAGCCATCTGACTCAAGACCTCGCCCGAACGCCAGATTGTTAAACCTCGGGAGACGAGGGAGTCAACTTAATTCTTCGCGAAGCCGGGCCGTTTCCTAGCGGAGGTCTTCAATCTGTTGCAGCAATTCCAGGATGACGGCGACGCCGTTGATATTGACGCCGAGTTCGCTGCGGAGTCGCTGGATTCGGCGGAGGAGGCGCAGGGAGCCATCGTCAAACCGCCATTCGCGTTCATCCCGATCGTCCAGAGGGTCGAGCAACCCGCGCCGGACATACTGGGAAACAAGAGCGGGATGCACGTCGGCCAGGCGAGCCAGCGTGTCCAGGTCGTAAACCGTGTCACGGGAAGGGTAGTGGACGTGGAGTCGGACGATAGTGAGCTGGGTCGTGGTGGATCCATTCATGAGGTTATCCTTTCCGATCAGCAGTCGATTCGCGACGGAGTTGTTCCCACAAGGTGCGTTCGCGTTCGCCAACGTGTTCGGGCACCTGGATGTGCAGGACGACGAACAGGTCGCCACGTCCGCCACCTCGTTGCGGGATGCCTTTTCCACGGAGTCGGAAGCGCTGGTTGTTTCGCGCGCCAGCGGGGACCTTCAGATTCGCCTGACCATCGAGCAGCGGCACGGGGACGGTTGTGCCCAGGACGGCGTCCCAGGGCGCGATATTCAGATCATAAAACAGATCGCCATCCTCGACCCGGTAGCGAGGGTGTTTCGCGAAGCGGAGACGCAGAAACAGGTCCCCGGACTGTCCATCACCCGCTCGCTCGCCCTGTCCGCCCAATCGGAGGAGTTGACCTTCGTAAACGCCGGCGGGGATTTTCACCTGATAGGTTTCCGTGCGCTCGGTCTGGCCCCTGCCTTTACATTTGGGACAAATCTTTTTGTTGACCTGGCCGGTTCCGCCACACTGGTCGCACGGGACGAGCCGCCGAAGGGAAACGGAGCGGGTTGAACCACGCAGGGCTTCCTCCATCGTCACCATGAGGTCGGCTTCGACATCGCGTCCGCGTTGGGAGAACGCCTCGTCGTCGAAGCCGCCGCGATGCGCAGACCCAACTCCTCCACCGTGCATGCCGAAGAAGTTCTCAAAGAAGTCGCTGAAACCGGTCCCATCGAAATGAAATTCGAAACCGCCTTCCGCACCCGCGCCCGGAGTCCGTCCACCGAACTGCTCCTGCCAGTTCGGCGGCGGACGGAATTCTTCACCTTGCTTCCAATTCGCGCCCAACGCGTCGTACTTCTTGCGCTTTTCGGGATCGCTTAGGACTTCGTTGGCTTCGTTGAGTTCCTTGAACCGCTCCTCGGCGTTCGTCTTGTCCTTGGCGACGTCGGGATGGTACTTCAGGGCGAGCTTGCGGAAAGCGCGGCGAATCTCCTCTTGGGTTGCCGTGCGCGGCACACCCAGAATCTCGTAGTAGTCCTTGAACTCGACTGGCATAGGGTTTCAATCTATCCAAGAATCTGCGCGAAGTAAAATTCCGCACGAACCGATTTCGACGCAACCGTCGCGATTATAATATATCATTTGAGTGGAATTTTGCGCACGCAAGAGGTCTGCCGCTCCGACGAAGACGAACTACACCCGCTTGCGTTTGAGGAGGGGGCAGAGCAGCAGCGCGCCGGCGGCGGCCAGCAGAAGCGAGGAAGGTTCCGGCACCAACTCGAACGTGAAATTGTCCATGGCAAAACCGGCGTCTACAATGCCACCAAAGGCCGACAGGCCGCCAGAGGAAATAAAGTAAAGGCGGTTGATATCCGAATAGTTAAAGGTGAACAAACTTGGGTTGGTCGCACCGGGTACGACCGTTGTATCGTACAGCAAGTTGGCGCCATTAAATCCCTGGACTTTGATATTCAGGTTGCTGTTCCAACCGCCGGTGAAGTACGCACTCAGAAAATTAAAATTCGTGCTGGGTGAATCGATCTCTGAGGAACCATTGTAGCCTAGAATGGCTACGTTAGAGGCTGACACGACTCCGTAATAATAACCGTTCGTGATATGAAAGGGAGCATTGCTGGGACTCAGAATGCCATTGCCGACTGCGCAATTGGTCCACACCAACCCGTGGTAGTTGTTCGCAAGAAATACTCCAGTACCGTTGTTTAAGGGGATATCGTCGAAGGTGATGACGGTTTGCGAACGCGTGGAAATGGCAGAGAAAGTGAGCAGCGTGAGGACAGAAAGCGGCAATAGGAATAACTTCGTTTTCATTACGTCTTCAGTCTCCAGAGAGAAGAGTAGTGAAGCAATGCTGTAAGTCGAAACAATTCGGGTAGACTGCTTTGATTTTTACATTCCCTTTACACAATCAAGGCAGCAACCGCACGCGGTAGAAGAGGGCCGGGGCGTTGGTGGCGATGGGGATTTGCAGGTTGTTGCCGGTGCCGGCCACGTTCTGGGTCAGGGTGGTCCAATTGGGCGGAGACAGGCTGCTTGCGGTGTCGATCGCGTAGGATTTGTCCAAGGCTGTCGAGAAAGTTATGAGGGTGTTCGTTCCCGTAACGCTGAGGGCGACGATTTTGGGAGCGCTGGCAGGATCGGCCGGGTCGGTGCCGGCCAGATACTCCTGAAGATTCGAGAAGCCATCGCCGTCGTCGTCCCTCGCGGCGTCCGAGGGATCGTTCGGGTTGAGCCCGTGGGCGAGTTCCCACGCATCGGGCATTCCGTCGCGATCGGTGTCGTTGGGGATGAACTCGAAACGGTCCATAATGATCTCGGCTTCCTGTCCGTTTGCCGGGGAGTTCGTCCACCCATTGATGAGCCACAAATTCCAGTCGACATTCTCGTCGCAACTGGGGGGCACATCGCGCGTGAAAGTCCACTGCGCGATGCTGCGGGTGTCAGGCGTGACTGCCGCCGAAACGCTGTCCCACCAGACGGACCCGCTGATGCCCGCCTGGCCGACGTGCAACAACTGGACGCGGACGGCCGTTGTCCCGGCAGGCGCGGTGGAGGTCACCTGGAAATACTGCCATGCATCCTGTTGGGTCGTGGGATCGAAATGTTGCGATTCGTTCACCTGCAGTTGGTTATTGCCGGCATCGAGGAAGATCAATTGAGCGACCCCGTATCCGCCAGTCTGCGTCATCGGGTCGCCGGACCAATTGAACGCGAACCCCGTGGTTCGCCAGGTCTGGCCGGGGCTTGCGCTGAGGTTTTGGAATGCGCCCGAGGAGCCCGGAGTAGCGTTGAACGGGCCGAACATTTTCAGGGAATACGCGCCGGCCAGGGCAATAAGCGGGGAGCCGATATCATTGGTGGAAGTGCGGAAGACGGAGCCGAATTGCGTCCAGTTGCTGGCGGTCGACCCGGTCCCCAGCTCGAAGCCCGGGTTGAGCAACGCGTTGGGCGGGACTGCGACAACTGCCGTCATTCCTGTGGTGCAGAGGAAGTTGATCGCATTGGTTTGCCAGTTCATGGAGGGGATGGAATTGGTCGCGAACGGCGGAATGCGATAGCGCACGAGCTGGCCGGGCAGGTAATACGGTTGTCGGACAAACTGCGCGTCCTGATAATCGCCGGGGTAACTCCAGCGGCCACCTTCGAAGTCCATCTCGCGGTTCGTGTAGGCCGGCTGATCACTCCACGTAAAAAGGCCGAGCACAAGATGGGGGTCGAGCGCATCCACCGGCGAAGCAATGTGATAAGCGTACGTGCCATAACCCAGGGTCCGTTGCAGGACAATTTCAGCGCATTGCCAGAGACCGGCGACATGGGTGATGCGCAGGTGCAATCGGACCTGCGCGTCGATGGAAACATTGTTGGTGCTGTCGGAGAAATAATTCGGGCCGGGTCCGACCGGGGAGGTGCTGGCCTTGACCCGCCAATCGAAACCGGACCAGTGAAAGCCGCGCGTGGCCGGGTCGAGGCGCGTGACGAGAGTATTGGCGATCGCCGGCTGCGTGACCGCATCTGGAATGCAAAAGACGTTGGTAACACAAGGTTGATTGAAGTTGGCCGGCACCACGTACGCGGCGATCTGCGTCGCGTCCTGATCGCTGCCACCGGTGGTGATATCGGCTGTCCACGTTCCATCCGGCTGGATGGTGGTCAACGGCGCACCACAGGTGGGCTTGGTAAACCAGCCCGCGCCATTGACATTGATAAAGACGGCCACGCGATAATTCGCCGGATTGACGCCGTGGACGATTCCCTGGAGGTTGTTGAAGGATCCGTACGGGGGCACCGAGGTGAAGACGATGCTGGACGCGGCGAGCACAGTGGTCATGCCAGCAGGCGTAACAATGGTGCCCGCAAAACAGGCCCAAGCCAACCGAACTCGGAAGGCACTACGTAGAGCCATATCAATCACCCATCCGTGCCACGTTGCCCAGCGCTGCGGCTTGTGAGATGGTTACGCTACGGCGGTGGCGCGACTGATTGGCGGTTCACGACTTCCACCGGGAAAACACGGTGTTCGATACCAGCCCCATTGGATGGGTTCCGCAAATGCGTGGCCAATAATTCGACCGCTGCGCGTCCCATTTCCGCAGTGGGTTGACGCACCGTCGTCAGGGCCGGCGTAACTCGCGGCGCCCAGCGTGAATCATCAAATCCCACTACGGACACTTCCTGGGGGCAATCAATCTTCTCCTTCGCCAGCGCATCCAAAACGCCGAACGCGATCTCATCGTCCCCGCAGATAACGGCTGAAGGACGCTCGGAACACGATTTCAGTTGTTCCCAGCCCTGGACCCCACCCTCGGTCGTAAAGGTTACATGAACAACGGCGCGGGGATCGAGAGGCACGTTGTACTCTTTCAATGCCTTGACGAATCCCTGTTCCCGCTCCCAGGCATCGCGAACGCTTGTCGGACCGTTGATCAAGGCCAGGCGACGATGGCCCAGTTCCAGAAGGCGGACGGTTACGTCGTGGGAGGCCAGCAAATTGTTGACGCCGACGGTGCTGACATGGACCTCCGATAGATCGACATGCGCCGGGAGACTGCCTCCCATGACAACGATTGGCCGCGCCAGATCTTCCAGTTTGACGAGCTGGCGGACGGACAGTGGTTTTGCCATGTAAAAAATCGCCCCGGCACCGATCGCTACCCGGCGCATTTCTTCGAGGATATCGACATCGTTCGGGTCGACAAGGGCCACGCGGGTCTCGGTCTCCCACTCGCGGGACGCCGCCACCACGCCCGATAGAACGGCACCGTAAAACTCGCTGACGAAAGCACCTGTTTCAAACGGCAGCAGCGCTGTTATCAAATGGACTTTTGGTTTGCGCATCAACTGGGCGGCCGGATGCGGCACATAGTTGACCTGGCGAGCCGTCTCACGAATCTTGGCCCGCAAGTCGGGTGCAACTTTGTCGCTGGTGTCTTTGCCGAGCGCCCGCGACACGGTGGAAATAGAAACGTTAAGTTTCTCCGCGATGTCCTTGAGTCTCATGGTTCCAAGCTCTTTCATTGGGCTCCGATGGCAGTTAGTATTACTGATGCAACAAACGATTGCAAGCATAACTTTCAGTTTGCAGTAGATGATTTGCAGATACACGGACACACTATGAACCCCTGCAGGATATGATGCAGGAGAGACCATAGCATGATATCAAAAAGAGGAAATTTGCGATTGATGTTGACACTTTTCCAGCGCTGTGCAATCATTTGCATACACGGGATAGGTAAGAATCACAGGAACCAAACGGGAAGGAATGGAACGTATGGAGAAGCGCATTATGGCAAACGTTTGCCGCTGCTGTGTGATAATCATCGCATTTTCTTTCGCTGCACTAGCAGCCCACGCACAACAACTCACCAACCCAGGTTTTGAAACGACGGGGACAAATTACACGTTCCCAGATGCAGGGGACGGTGCTTTCCCCATCATCTCGAACACTTTCGCCGCTGGTTGGACGCCGAACGGGGGTGCATTTGCCGCTCGGACGTCAACCAATAGTCCACAGCAGGGCACTTACGAGGATGCATCGACCGGCTATGACTTCATGGGCGTCAACCAATCAGGATCCACGAACACTGCCCGTTCGGGCGGAGCCTCTCTGCGTACCTTCGGCCCATTCCCCAACGTCTGCTGCGTCGGCTCCGGGGCCAGCCAGCTTCTCTCCAGTAACGCGGTGCCGGCGGTCAGTAACAATACGATCTGGGTGGTGAGCGGGTACGGGTTCAACTGGTCGGGCGATCCAATGCAGGACTTTGGTATAGGCGTGGTAGGGTTTGGACTAATTCAGATTGCCTTTTACGATGTCACGAATGCCCTCATTGGCGCGGCAATCGATGGCCCGCATCTCGATACGGGCACCGTCCAGAACGCTTGGATAAGCTGCTCGGTGACGGGAACTGCGCCGCCGGGAACGGTTTCGGTCGGGGCGTGGGCGCTGCATGTCGGGATGAGCGGAGCCTTGGGTTCGATGTTTTGGGACGACATGTCGATTACGAATACCGGCACGGCCCTTCCGCCGCCGCCGATTGTGACGAACCTGGTCGATGCCGCTATTGTAGGGGGGAATCAGGCTTGCTGGCCCACGGTGGTCAACGCGTCCTATCAACCCCAGTTCAGTGATGACAACGTGTCGTGGACGAGCATCGGAACGCTGCTACCAGGCGACGGCAATACGAATTGCGTGTTCGGTTTCAAGCACAAGTTCTATCGTGTAATACAATCACAATAAGAGAATTCGGGACGAGATGATGATGCAAGCAGAAGGGAGATCAATAGGTATGGAGAAGCGCGCCAGTACGATCATTTGCCGCCTGGGTGTCGTGTTCAGTGTACTTGTGTTGACTGCGTTTGCAGCCCACGCAAATTTGCTGTCGAACCCGGGTTTCGAAACAGGAACCACCAACATTCCCGATAGCTGGGTCGTGTTCAATGACGGCTTCCGCACGGGAACCAATGACTCCAATTTCGGCATTACGGCCCATAGCGGTGCGTATTCGCTCAAGACATTCGGGCCATTCGGACCCACCCTTGACGCATCAGGCGCTTATCAAAGTTTTTCCGCCAGCGCCGGTCAATCGTGGCGGTTGACGGGCTATGCGCTGAACTGGCAAAACGATCTATTATCAGGTGCGGATGCGTATGGCGTCGCGTCACTCGTTTTCCTGGATAGCACCGGCGGAACCGGCAACGTCCTCCAGGTATCTTCGACACCGCATCTTGGCCAGGATGTACCGTTTCCAATCGACACCTGGCAGTTCATTGAAGTGGACGGAGTCGCCCCTGCCGGCACTGCCACGGTGCGTGCCCAGGTGGCCCATGTGGGACAAGCCGGCCAAGGCGGCTCAGTCTGGTGGGACGACATGAATCTGTATCAGCCTACAGGTGTGAACAGCACGAATTCAGTGACAGTTTCGGCAGCCGTTCAGGTTTCCTGGCCGACGCAGCCGCTGACCAACAGCGTCCACTACCAGATCCAGACCCACACCAACCTGGTGGAGGGAAATTTGCCTCCGCAAAACACACCGAACTTCCTGTTGAATGCCAGCTTTGATGCGAATGCCGTGAGCAACGCGGCCAATAATAACACGGTCCCCGCATGGACTACAGCAAATGGCGGTCAGAAGCAGGTCTCGTCGTCCCCGAATCCCACTCACAGCGGTCTCGGCGCGTTGCGGCTGTTCGATAGCACCACGGCCGTTCCCGTGGTATTCCAAGGCCAGATGGGCAGCACGAACCCCATCGCCGTGTCGCCCGGACAGGTTTGGGACTTCACTGGGTATGCGTATGTCTCATCGACGGATTTCCCCATACCCAGTGGCAATAACACGTTCGGCTTGCTGAAGTTCATCTGGCAGAACGCCAGCGGTACCCTCCTGCAACCGGTGAATCCAGACACCAATGCGATCGGCGGGATCGTAACGGGTGGCAACGCCGGTATCGAATCAGCGCATGTTACCTTCAGCAGTCCCCGGGATTCGTGGCTGTTCCTCCACGCCCGCGCTACCGCGCCGCCAAACGCGGCATTCATCCAGGTTTTGGAAATCGTGGTCGGGTTCAGTCCGGGCGGTGCGGTGCGGTTCGACGATGTTGATTTGACAACAAACCTTGTGAGTCACGCGTGGAAGAGTTTCGGCCCGGTCATCCCGGGAGACGGGCTAACAAATTCGACATTCGATGTGGTCAAGGACCCGAACAGGTTCTATCGGGTCACCACCCAGTAATCCACGGAATCGGGTGATAATTGTTTGATGGATGGCGGTCGGGTATGGCCCGGCGGGATCCGGTGTCGGAAGGAAATGATGGACCAGATCAAAAATTCGGAGCAGCAAAGGAGAAGAATCGTGAGATCGCATGGCAGGAATGGAGTTGCGGCGGCGTTCACCTTGATTGAATTGTTGGTGGTCATCGCGATCATCGGGATTCTCGCGGCGATGCTATTGCCCGCATTGAACAAGGCCCGCGCCAAGGCCAAGACTGCGCTCTGTGTATCCAACCTGAAACAAATTGGCGTTGCCGTTGTCTTGTATGCCGATGACAACGATAGCTGCCTTCCGCCCGGGTACGTTGCCCCCGGGATTTCGGATTGGCATCTGCTCATTGGACCGTACCTGGCGAAAAGCCAGACGACCTATGCCGGCGCTGATAACAAGAGCGCAGTGTTTCTCTGCCCGTCGGCTGTGCTAACGCCACCGGCAGGCACGACAGTATCACTAACCTACACTGCCCATCGGGCGATGTTTTGGTGTGAGCCGAATCCATGCACCATGTCTGGTGGTATTAAAATCCCGTACTACAAGCTGTCCCAATGCAATCGCCCCAGTGAAGTGGTTATGGTTTTTGATGGCACACAACAATCCATTAACTTTTCCGGCACATACGATGCCCAAGCCTGTTCGGATCAACTCGTTGACTCTACCATCGCTTACCCCGGTCTAGCACCCGATAAATTCGAGCCTACCGGGTTAAACGTTGATGGTGTCCAGGGCCTGATTCGGTGGCGCCACTACAGCAACAACGGCGCGAACTTTCTTTTCGTGGACGGGCATGTAGAGTCGATGCTCGGCGGCCAACTCTTGCGCCGCAACCTCTATTTCGATCAGTAACGGATCGTTTTCCATTTGAGCCGAGTGACGATTGCAGGGCGCAGTCGTGTTGAATAAGAGTTGAGTAAGAAACAAAAATCGCTCTCGTTCACGACCGGATGAATCTACCGACGACTGCGCCCTGTTTTTTCCTTCCAAGAAGCCAGCTTGCAAACTATTTCGCGGCCCGTGAAGTGCCACCATTGCGGCTGCACTTCCGACTGTTTCAAGGCGCCTTGTTATCCAACGGAAAGCTGGTCAATCCGCTCGGGAGGGAATAACAATGACATTCGTGCATCGCAACAACGAGGCTACCCCCCAGTGAAAAAGAAATTGGTACAATCCCGAAATAATGCCACGGTCGATTCGCTTCTTCGATCCGACGCGGAAGTTTTCTTCATCAGCGCGCTGATTCTCTTCTTGGAACTCGCGCTGATTCGCTGGATCGGCACGGAGATCCGCATCTTTGCGTATCTGGGCAATCTCACCCTGATCATGTGTTTCTTTGGCATCGGTTGGGGGTGTTATCGGGCGGCGAAACCCGTGAAGCCGGTGGTCATGGCCGCCAGTCTATTGTTCCTCGCCACACTGGTGGCCAATCCGTTGCGCAGTGAAGCGCTGAGCTTTTCCAAAATATCGTTTCTACTCAGCGACTTTGAGGACTCGACTGTCTGGCAGGATGTACAAGGGAGCGCGGACTACGCGACGGGCATCTTTTTCATTGGAATCCTTATTGTCGTGTTGACCCTCACCTTTGCGCCACTGGGACAGATACTGGGCCGGGCGATGCAACGCGCCCCGCGCATCATCCGGGCCTATTCGGTGAATGTCGCAGGTAGCCTCGCCGGAGTTTGGCTCTTTAACAGCTTGAGCTGGGCCTGCACAACGCCAACCGTCTGGATACTGGTGGCGGCAGGGCTGCTGGCAGCCGTCCTTCTCGCCGGACAGGCGCGCACATTGTTGCCGGTAGTTTTGGTGATTGTGAGCGCCGGGGTCGTGTGGTGGGGCGATTTGTCCTCTGATCTGATCATCTGGTCGCCCTATCAAAAGCTTGTGGTATCTCCGTTCTGGACGACCGGATGGAATCCGGTGCAATGGGGCTATCTTTTGCAGGCGAATGGAACGGTACACCAGACTCTCCTCGATCTCTCTGACCGTTTCGTCACGAATCATCCGGGACTCTTCGAACAAGAGCCCTTCGAACGCAATGTCTATAGTGTCCCCTTCAGCTTCAAGCCGAATGCGCACCGCGTCCTGATTGTCGGCGCCGGTGCAGGCAATAACGCAGCCGCAGCGCTGCGCCACGGTACGGTGCAAGTCGACTGCGTGGAAATCGATCCACAGATCTACGCCGTGGGCCAGCGAATCCATCCTGAACAGCCGTATAGCTCTCCCCGAGTGCGGGTGACGGTCGATGATGCGCGCGCTTTCTTCAAGCACGCCAACGGACCGTATGATTTAATTTGGTACGGATGGCTCGATGCCCACACGCTCAGCTCCTCCTATAACAACATGCGGTTGGACCACTATGTGTACACGCTGGAAAGTTTCCGCGAGGCCAGAAAGCTTTTGGCACCGGACGGCCTGATGGTGGTCAATTTCCCGGTCCAGCGCACGTGGATGGTGGACCGTTTGTTCAACCTGCTGCGGCAGACGTTTGGGCACGACCCGTTCGCTTATTGTGACACAGCCATCGCCGCCCAGCTCAAACGAGTTCCAACGGCCACCCTCGTCATCGGCGAACCACCGGTAACCACGCAGACAGTCGAAAGCCCCGCGCTTCGCGACTACCTCGCGTCCTGGCAGTGGCATCCCACCGGCAACACCCGTGCTCCGACCGACGACTGGCCGTACTTGTACCTGAGGCAGCCGGGGATCCCGAAACTGCACCTGATCGTTTCGACCGCGATTTTGGTGGCCGTGCTGGTGGCAGGGAGACGCGCTCTCGGAGTGGTCAGCGGATCGGACAGGCATTTCTTCGCGCTGGGAGCCGCGTTTCTCCTGCTCGAAGTCCAAACCGTCAGCCGCGCAACGTTGCTGTTCGGGATGACATGGATTGTCAACGCCATCGTCATCTCCGCGGTGCTCGTGATGATCCTGTTGTCCAACCTCGTGGCGTGGCGCTGGCCACGCATTCCACAAGCCGTGATCATCGCCGCACTCGCGCTCACCCTTGCCGGTCTGGCATCGGTGCCGCTGGACTGGTTCAATGCGTTGACGGGAGTGGCCAAACTGCTCGCCGCCAGCGCGTTTCTGACCGCGCCCGTGTTCTTCGCCGGTCTCATCTTCATCCGCTCCTTCGCCCAGTGCGAAGACAAATCCCGCGCGCTCGGCTCCAATCTCATTGGCGCGCTGGTTGGAGGTCTGCTGGAGTCGCTGTCATTCGTCACCGGCATCCGCGCCCTCATCCTTCTCGTCGGTCTGTTTTATCTAATCGCGATCCTGCGCCGCCCGATGGCCGGTCCGACATCGAGCATCGCTGCGGCTGAGTAAGTGACACCGGCAAAAAGTTTAGAAGCTCGCGGAAATGTCCGATTAGATCTTCTGGGTTCATACTGCCGTTCAGATAAAACGTTGCCGCGTGAACACCATCTCCTATGCAGACTGCATTGCTTCAGACCAGGCAATGGGCCTTTTTACCAGAACCGCGCCAGACACGCCGTAATCGGGCAATTGACCCACAACAAGACCTGTGCCGCCACAGCGCACAGTTGGCCACAACCAGACGACTGGAAAAGCCGGTTGTAAGCCCTGTAGTGATGTTATTTTGGGAAAAGCCCCTCAAGACATCGTGTAAAGCGTAATGATTTTTCTTCCAAAAAAGCGATGTTTTTGATCATCCTGATTGCGAGCGAGGTGTGCTGCTACTATTGTAAAGCCGCTTGGTCCCCCAGTAAAATGGACATTAATTTCCTCAAATACCGCTTGTGCAAACGATTGCAGTTGCTGGATCTGTCACTGGAAAACCAGTGAGATAGGTTGCCTGCCGAACCTGCATGGTATTGGATTACACATTAAACCGGGGATGCTCCTCACCACTATGACCATTGCGTGTCAGAATGAAGTTGACATCTTTCTATGAATCTGCAATCATTTGCACCAAGCGAGTAAAGGTATAGTTCGTTTACTAAACCGAAGGGAGAAATGGTTATGGAGAAGCGAGTTCTTAGTATGCTGGCGTGTGTTGCGATATTCACGCTGGCTATGTCCACAACGAGCAAGGCGAATCTGCTCGTAGATCCGGGTTCTGAAGGGGCGGTCATCAGCGGTAGTGGCAACGGTGTTGGCGGTTGGACGTTCTTTAACGGCGGCGTGTTTTCAACTGACTTCGCGCATTCCGGTACAAACGCAAACAAGTTGGCGGGCGGAGGCGGTTACTCGGTTCCAGGCGCCTACCAAACGTTTCCGGCGAGCGCCGGCCAGCAGTACACGATGACGGCCTTTGGTCTTGAGCCAACGGTTCCGGCTGTCAACGCCAATACTTGGGGCGCTTTGCAGATCACATTCTGGTCTGGCCCCAATGGCACGGGAAGCAATCTCGGCACGACGGATACATCGCCCGGAAATGCGAAGGTCGGCAACAAAGTTGACTCAAGCTCCACAGCGGGTGTTTGGATCCCCTTGTCCGTGACGGCGACTGCTCCGGCAGGCACGGCTTCCATCCAGGCGTTTGATCTTGTTCTCGATGCCACGGCGCAAACGACCTACTTCGATGACCAGACGCTGGATCTGGTTCCTGAGCCGAGCACCGTTGCGATGGCGCTGACGGGTTTGCTGGGTCTCGTCGCGTTCGCCAAGAAGCGTCGCGTGTAGTTTCGTTGTCGGCGTAATACGATTTCCCCCGCTTATCCAGCGCAAGCTGGGTAGGCGGGGGATAAATCTTGGGTGGCTGATTCAGCCAGGGGTTTCCGACAGCGAAGGGGCAACAATCGGAAGCGTGCGTTGTCTCGCTTTGAGTGTGATGACTAGGTTGAGATTTCGGAACCCATGATGAGGTCAGTTAAAGTCGGCCTGTTGGCCATATCTGCGCTCACAGGGTTTTTCGTCTTCACCGGGCAGTCCGGCGTAAAAGTTTTGTCCAAAGCCGCCCCCGAGGAACTCCTTTCGGATCCCAACTTTGAAACACCGGTTCTTCCGGCCGGGGGTTGGGCGCCGATACGGCAGGCAGGCTGGCAGGCATTCACCGGCGGCACGGCTGAATTGATGACGCTCTCGGCCGGCCCGGCGCACTCCGGTGGCCAGGCCGCCCGATTTGTGTCACACGCAGTTCCCAATTTCTACCAAGGGATATTTCAAGCGGTCCCCGTGACGCCCGGTGAGACCTATCAGTTCAGCGTTTACGTCAGGAATGATCCTGCGCATCCGCTCAAGGGCTCGGTGATCGGCCAGTTGTCCATTGAATGGCACGACGCCAATGGCGCCGAAGCCGGTCGGCTGTGGAGCCCGGCTTGGGGAGCGTCATTGTCGGCGACGGAGTGGACGAGATTCGAGGTGGTTGGCGCCGCCCCGCCGAACGCCGCGAAAGCGCATTGTGTGATCGTCGAGAAGGGCCAGGGCCAGCCGGTTGCCAACTGCGTTTTTCTCGTTGACGATGCCTCGGTCGTAAAAGTGTCGGCGGAGTGAGGGCCGGGCGTGTTGCGCGCGTAAGTCCGCAATTGAGTTCTTAACGAACCGTCTGTTAGGATTCATTTATGACCGTCATTGAGAAACGTAAAAGGTCGCTATTTGATTGGGTCCTTCTTTCAAGCGTTTCCCTAACGGCGGTGATTTTGTCAGGCTGCGAGAGCAACCACACCCTGGGACAAACAAGGTCCGGACCCGGGCTGATTTCCCGGCAGACCCTGGCGCAACCCGCGGGTCCTTTCATCAGGGTCGCGCACACGAGCAACGGATACTTCTTCCAGCGCGGCACCGATCTTTTTTATTCGCTGGGCGTCTGCGTCGTCATCCCCGAGGAGACCTGGCCCGACCGGCCGGAATTCGCGAAGCGGAAGGCCCTGGGCTCTTACGATGGTTTCAGCCGTTTTGGATCCGACACCCAGGCGTGGGCGCGCGCCACCGCGAGGCGATTAGAGTCGTGGGGATTCAATACCGCCGCCGCGTGGTGCAGTGAGGAACTGTACCAGCAGCCCATTTACCACGCTCGGGTCGTGTGGTTGTGCGGCCCTTCGCGGAATGAAGACCGGCTCATCGACGTCTTCAGCGCCGAATACGCACAGGCTGTCGAGCAGGTTGCCACTCGAGAAGTTGCGCCGTACAAAGACGATCCCTGGTTGATTGGCTACTTCCTCAACAATGAATTACCCTGGTATGGCGAGCACGGCTGGCCGGAAGACCCGAACCATTCCTTGTTCGACCGCTATCTGGCCCTGCCTCTCAGTGCGCCGGGCCGCCAGGAATTATTCCGCTTTCTTCATGAACAGTATGCGGATATCACAGCGCTGAATGCCGATTGGACCACGTCGGCCGGCACCTGGGAGGAATTGGAGAAGCAACCGGTCTTGTTGCCGAAGAACCGCACGGCCAAGCGCCTGAAATATGCGTGGGCCGGACGGGTCGCGGACCGCTATTTCTCAATTTGCGTTGCGAGCGTGCGGCGCCATGACTCGAACCACCTGATCCTCGGCTGCCGTTTTGCCGTCAAGCCGCCACGCGCGGTCATGGAGGCGCTGGCGAAGTACACTGATGTTGTGAGCATCAATATGTACTCGAAGAATGGCAAGGTGGATCTGGGATATCTGCGCGATACTCACGCCCTGACAAAGAAACCCGTGTTGATCACCGAGTTTTCGTGGCGGGCGATGCAAAACAGTTCGGGTGACCGAAATACCGAAGGGGCCGAAGTCACGGTGGACACGCAGGCGGAACGCGCCGAACGCTACCGCGCCTTCGTTAGCAAGGTCGCCGATGAGCCGTACATCATGGGAACGCATTGGTTCCAGTACCTGGACCAACCGCCCGGCGGCCGCTGGATTGACGGTGAGGACTCCAACTACGGGATCGTCGACATCCACGATCAACCCTACAAGGAACTGGTCGAAGCCATGACGGAAGTACACAAGCAACTCCCATCGATCCTGGCTACTCGCACCAACAATTTGCCGGCGTCGTTCGATGAAGAGGCCTGGGGAGAATTCTTGACCGCGCGTGTTTCTCCGGGGCACCTCTCAGCGCCGGTCCAAATGGAGCCGAACGAGAGTGTGTTGTCGTCCAATCAATTGGTGGTCCATCAGGATGACGCACAAGGGAACAAGGGCTCGTGGGAGCAAACGGAGGAAGCCTGGGTCCTCACTTACGAAACGGCGAGCGGTTGGGGGTTGCATGGCGACCTGCCTTTGGAACAACTTGATTTGCGGGGAGCGCAGACTTTGGAAATCGAATTTGAAGCTCCCGCCGGTCTGCAGATTCAGGTGCTGCTCCAGGAAACAGGCGACGGGCCGCCGGGGCATCAGGTCTACGAAGGAGCGCGCGGTGCCGATGGCGAGTCGTACGAACTACCGCAATTCACGGCCACCGGTGCCCGCCAGGTCGTGCGTCTTCGCCTCACCGATGCGGAACGCCGAATCTACTGGGGTAATCAAGGCGGCAACATGATCCTCGACACGCAAGGGTTGAGGGCGATAAGTTTCCTCATTCGCAGCGGACAGGGAAAGGGGCAACTGCGAATCTACCGCGTCGGCTTCGTTGGCGCTGGACAGGATTAACGGATGGCTTTTCTGAGATCGCTGAAACAATTCCACACAGTTTCACCAAGGAGACTGTTGCCCGCCACGCGGCCGATTTTTCTGGCGACGCTTTGCGTCCTTCCCCTTTGCGGCTGCGGGCGATCGATGGCGGATAAGACTGCGGATGGCCGAACCATTATTCAGTACTGGGAGAAATGGACCGGTTTCGAGGACGACGCGATGGAGGCGGTGGTGGACGATTTCAACGCGTCGCAAAACCGCATCTTCGTCAAGAAACTCGCCGTCAGTGAAATGCTCCGCAAGGTGATGCTGGCCACGGCCGGCGGCAATCCGCCGGACGTCGCCGGCCTCTGGTCGAGCAACATCCCGGATTTCGCCGAGAAGGGGGCTCTAACTCCCCTCAACAAATTCATCGACGACGCGGGCATCAAATCCAACGACTACATTCACATCTACTGGGAGCAATGCGCCTCCCACGGTTTCATGTGGGCCCTGCCGAGCACACCCGTTTCGCTCGGGTTGCACTGGAACAAGAAACTGTTCCGCGATGCGGGACTGGACCCGAATCGACCGCCGCAAAGCCTGGACGAGCTCGACGCGATTTGTGACCGGCTCACGATCGTGGATGTCGATCGTGGCGGCAAAATCGCCCGCGTGCGTTATACGGAACTGACCGACGCGGAAAAACACGCAAAAAAATTCTCGCTTGTGCAGGTTGGTCATTTACCAACCCAACCCGGCTGGTGGCTCGCCATGTGGGTCAACTGGTTTGGCGGAAGCCTATGGGATGGTGACCGAAAAATAACCGCGAACAGCCCGGAGAACCTCGAAACTTTCGAGTGGTTCCGCAAGACCACGGACAAATACGGCATCGACAATCTCCGCCGGTTTGGGGCCACTTTCGGAAACTTCGCCTCGCCCTCAGATCCGTTTCTCGCGGGACAGGTCGCAATGGAATTGCAGGGCGTCTGGATGTACAACTTCATCGACAAGTACAACCCGCAACTGGAGTGGGGCGCGGCGCCGTTTCCCGCCAAGGACCCCAAGAAATATCCCGAAGTGACATTCGCGGAGTGTGACGCGTTGATCATTCCCAAGGGCGCCCCGCACCCAAAGGAAGCTTTCGAGTTCATCCATTACGTCAATACCCAGGGGCCGATGGAAAAACTTTGCCTCGGCCAGCGCAAGTTCAGCCCATTTGTGAAGGTCAGCGACGAGTTCATGCGCAACCACCCGAACCCGTACATCAAGGTCTTCATTGAGATGGCGAAGAGCCCGAATGCGCGCTACGTGCCGCGCCTGACGGTCTGGAATGAGTACAACGACGAAATGTCCGTGGCCGCCAATCGAGTCATTACCCTGGTGGCAACCCCGAAAGATGCGCTCGACCGGGTCCAGACGCGCATCCAGTGGCGGTTCGATCGCGTCGCGCGGCGCTGGGACGCGGTGAAAGACGAACGCATCAAGGAGTGGAACAGTTATGACCCGCGGTGAAAAACGCAACCTGCTCATCGGCCTGGCGTTCGTCAGCCCCTGGATCATCGGCTTCCTGGCGTTCACCCTTTATCCCGTACTGGCCTCGGTCTATTATTCGTTCTGTGATTACGACGTGCTGACCAAACCGATTTGGGTCGGCACGCTGAATTATCGCGACCTGTTTACCGACAGCGTCTTTTGGAAGTCGCTCTACAACACTTTTTACTTTGCTGCGTTCGTTTTGCCGTTGGGCCTGGTGATCGCGTTATTGATAGCCGTCCTCTTGAATCAATCCTTGCGCGGTCGCTCCGTATTTCGCGCCATATTCTTCCTGCCATCGCTGGTCCCGATCGTCGCCAGCGCGATGGTCTGGTGGTGGATCCTGAATGGTAATTTTGGCATCCTCAATTACGCGCTGCACTGGTTGCACATCCGCGGCCCGCAATGGTTGGCGGACGAAAAATGGACCAAGCCGTCCGTGATTCTCATGACGCTCTGGGGCTGTGGCAATACCATGGTCATCTACCTCGCGGCGCTCCAGGACGTGCCGCGTTCGCTCTACGAGTCCGCGGAGATCGATGGCGCCAATCCCTGGGTGAAATTCCGTCACATCACGATCCCCATGATTTCACCCGTCATTTATTTCAACCTAATCATGGGCATCATTGGCTCATTACAGGTGTTCGCCCAGTCCTACATCATGTTCAGCGGCGGCATGTTGGGAGGCGCGGGCGTCGCCACCAGCGCTGGCGGGCCGAACCGTTCCGCGTTGTTCTATACCGTGTACCTCTACCAGTGCGCGTTTGATTTCCACCAAATGGGGTACGCCTGCGCGATGGCCTGGATACTCTTTCTCATTATTTTATTTCTGACGTGGGTCGCGACGCGCTCGACCCGAAAGCTTATCTTCTACGCGGGAGAGTAATTCATGCGCAGCCTCCAACGCTTTTTCACCTATCTCTTGCTCCTGCTGGGCTCGATCACATTTCTGGCCCCGCTGCTGTGGATGCTTTCCACCGGTTTGAAACCGATCGATCAAACCATGACCGTGCCGCCGAGCTGGATTCCGTACAGGTTTTTCGTTGAGAAGGACGGCAGACGGGTTGAAGTCAAACCCGGCGCGCTGATCAAGGCCCCATCCTACGTTGCGGAAATCGAAGGCGAACGGCATATCGTCCCGCGTTCCAGCGTCGTCAACAGCCAGATGAAACAACAAATGCCCAGTGGCGAAGAAAAATCCGTACCTGTGCAGATCATCCAGGAAATCCCCGCTGACGCGCAACATATCTGGACGACTGTTAGGCCAGTCGCCATCAGCAATGCCGTGTGGGAAGCGCTGCCTGCATCTGCCATTACCAAAAAAATCGCACCGCGCTGGAATAACTTCATCGGGGCAATCAAGGCCATGAAGCAGTTCCCGCGTTATCTGAAAAACACTTTAATTCTGTGTATTCTGACTGTCATTGGCACCGTGGCGTCCAGCGCGCTCACCGCCTACGGCTTCTCGCGCATCGAATGGCGCGGGCGCAATGCGTTGTTCATGATCGCATTGGCAACAATGATGGTGCCCTTTCCTGTCACGATGGTGCCCTTGTACTGCCTGTTTCGCTGGCTCGGTTGGATAGGGACCTTGAAGCCCTTGTGGGTTGGTTCATTTTTCGCCGGGGCCTTCAATGTGTTTCTACTGCGGCAATTCTTCATGACCCTGCCGAAGGACATCTCCGAAGCGGCCCGCATTGATGGCTGCAGCGAGTTTCGCATCTTCTGGCAGATCGTCCTGCCTTTGTGCCGTCCGGCACTGATGGTTGTCGCCCTGTTTCAGTTCATGTACACGTGGAATGACTTTATCGGCCCGTTGATTTACCTGACCAACCAGGAGGATTTCACGCTCGCGTTGGGGTTGCAGTTCTTCCAGAGCCAGAATGGGGGAACGGAATGGCATTACTTGATGGCTGCCAGCACCCTCGTGGCGCTGCCGATCATCGTGCTGTTCTTCTTTACGCAGAAGACTTTCATCGAGGGGATCTCGATGACGGGCATTAAGGGCTGAGGATGGCGGCCTCAGGAAGGCTGCCAAAGATAGGTCGAAATCGAGTGGGCGGGAGCTGCGCTGCTGCCGGCGCAATCCGGAAGTCTCAGGCAGAATTTGCGTTCTTCGTCCGTCCGGTTCAACACGACCACGGCGACACTCTCGTCGGGATTCCGAAACGCGGTGACCTGGAGATCTTCGCGGGTACTCGCGCAGAGAATCCTCGCGGCGCCGGGACGGATGAATCGGCAGAAGTGTCCGAGGTAATAATACGAACTCTGGAAAATGAGCCGGTCGTTCACCGTGTCCGCTATGACCGGGGCGCTGCAGAGATTGTTGGCATGGTTGGGGCCGCCGGTTTCATCCAGCAGCAAGTTCCAATCAATCCAGCCAACGGTCCAGCGGTTCAGGTCGTTGATGATCTCGTGTCCGTAACGCTCCCCAACATCCCAGGAGCCGAGATGCGGGCCGCCTTCCTGGCAGCCTTCGGTAAAGATGAGTTTCTTATCCGGCCAGGCTTCGTGGGCCAATTGAAGGTTCTCGAATTTTTCCGGGCCGTACCAGTGAAAGGCCGCGCCCCAGATATATGAGCTGGCCTCGGGATCGTTGTAAGACGGCGCGACCCGCTCGATGAGCAGATCGCGGTTATGGTCCCAGATAATGATCTTGATGTGCTCCAAGCCGGCCTTGTGAAACGTCGGCCCCAGGTGATCGCGGACGAAATCCCTTTCTTCCTCGGCGCTGTACAGGCAGGAATCCCAAACTTGCGCGGCAGCCGGCTCATTCTGAACGGTCACGCCCCAAATCGGCACGCCTTCCTTCTCGTATTCGCGGATGAAACGGACAAAATAATTGGCCCACACCTGGCGATATTCGGGCTTCAACTTTCCACCGCCCTTGAATTGGCCATTGGTTTTCATCCAGGGAGGCGGGCTCCAGGGCGACACCAGAATCTTGAGCGATTGGCTTGCTACTTTTTGGGCCTCCTTGATCATGGGGAGCAGCGCTTGACGATCACGGTCGATGGAGAAATGCTTCAACTCCACATCACCGTCCACCTCCGTACAGGCGTAACTTCCGAGGGAGAAGTCGCAACTATTCATGTGAGTGCGACAGAGGGAATAGCCGTGCCCTTCAGTAGGATGAAAATACGCCCTAAAAAGTTGTTCCCGATGTTCTTTGCGCATCCGTGACAAGCTGACGGCGCCGGCTTCGGTGAACGCTCCCCCAAAACCCTCGATCGTCTGAAAACGTTTGCTTGGGTCGACCAAAACAGATGGCAGGCACATGTCCGGATTCTCTTCCAGGAGGACCGGACCCTTTTCGGAAATGCGATCCTTGCTGGCCTTGGCGGTTATGTAATGACGGAGGAATCTACCTGTTATCATGCGTCCCTGCCCCAAAATCCGTATTGCTTATACCATGGATATCGGCGAAAGAAAAGGGCATAATGCAAATGATTGCAGGACTCAATCCATGACAACTTCGAGATCACTCTTCGTGGTGAACACGGCTTCCCAGTCAGCGACACGGAGCGAGTTTGTAACAGTCGATGACGAGCCCTACATCTGCATTCGCCACGTCGACCAACTCAATCCCTTTCTGATGAGCGTGGTCAGCGACAGTGATCACTGGCTGTTCGTCGGCAGCAACTCGCCGTTTGCCGCCGGGCGCATCGATCCCGACAACGCACTCTTCCCGTATCAAACGGTGGACAAGATCCTGAGCCATCCCAACACCAGCGGCGCGCTGTCGGTTCTGCTCGTTCGCGCAGGTGAGCGCTGGGCACTGTGGGAACCGTGGCAGGAGAGCGGACGTATTTATCGCATCGACCGTCATCTTTACAAACACATCCACGGCGCCAGCGTGATTTTTGAGGAAATCAACCACGACCTCGGTCTGCGCTTCCGTTGGGCTCTCGCCACCTGCGAGCCGTACGGATTCGTCCGCGAATGCCAACTCGAGCGCCTGGACGACGCTGGCCCGACGGAGGTGCGGTATCTCGATGGCTGGCACCAGCTGCTCCCGCCGGGCGTCGATCAGGAAACCTTTGGCCGGTTCAGCTATCTCGCCGAAGCCTACATGCGCCACGAATACAGGAACGAAGAATCGCTCGGCATCTTCACGCTCAATGCGGCCATTACCGACCGAGCGGAAGCCTGTGAATCCCTGCGCGCGGCCTGTGCCTGGTCGATCGGCCACGCGCATCCCATCATTCTATTATCGAAGCGACAAGTGCCCGCGTTTTGCCGCGGAGAATTTGTCCAACCCGAACACGAAATCCGCGGCGAGTTCGGGGCCTACCTCGTGGCGGACAGCGTGACGGTTTCGCCCGGCCAGTCGCACCGCTGGTTCACGGTTGCCGACACCAGGCTCGACCACTCGGCACTCATGCGCCTTCAGAATCAACTGAAGGAGCCGGCGGCCCTCGAACGTTCCCTGCGCCAGGGCCTCGCGGCCAATCGCAACGGCCTGCGGCGCCGTATTGCCGCCGCTGATGGGCTGCAACAGACGGCCGATCAAGCGGCGAGCGTCCATCATTTTGCCAACGTGCTGTTCAATTGCATGCGTGGCGGCACCTTCGACGATTCGTACCGTTTCCCCGGCAAAGATTTCGCGGCATTTGTCCGGGCGCATAACACCACGGTATACGCGAGCCATCAACGATGGCTGGGGGAGGTGCCGGAGTCGCTGACGCTGGATCAATTGCACCAGGAGGTTGCGAAACGCGACGACGTCCACCTCTCGCGGCTGGCGCACGAGTATTTGCCGTTGAGCTTCAGCCGTCGCCACGGCGATCCGAGCCGGCCCTGGAACCGATTCGATATTCACATCAAGGATGAACAAGGCCGTCCGCTTTACGCCTATCAGGGCAACTGGCGCGACATTTTCCAGAATTGGGAGAGCTTGGCGCAGAGCTATCCCGGCTGGCTCGAACAAATGATACAGGTATTCCTCAACGCCTCGACAGCGGACGGCTACAACCCGTACCGCATTACCCGCAATGGCGTTGACTGGGAGATCAGCGATCCCAAGGATCCGTGGAGCCATATTGGCTATTGGGGCGATCACCAGATCATCTACCTGCTGCGCCTGCTCGAGAGCCAGGAGCGCTTTCAACCAGGCCGATTGGCCGGCCAACTCCGCGCCGAGACCTGCGTTTACACGCACGTTCCGTATGAAATTGACGGCTTCGACGAGATCGTGGCTGATCCGCGTCATACGATCACCTTTAACCATTCGCTCCACCAACTGCTGATGTCACGGGCCCGGCAACTGGGCGCTGATGGCAAGCTATTGACGGACGATCGCGGCGAGATCGTCCGGGTTTCCCTCGCGGAAAAGTTGCTCGTACCGCTGTTGGTCAAGCTCAGCAACTTTGTCCCCGGCGGCGGCATCTGGCTGAACACGCAGCGGCCTGAATGGAACGACGCCAACAACGCGCTCGCCGGCTGGGGCCTGTCCATGGTCACGGTGTGCCACCTTCGCCGTTACCTGGCGTTCTGCGACAGGGTTTTTGCCGCAAGTGGAGACAAACCGGTGCCGCTCACCGCGCCAGTCGCCAAACTGTTGGCGGGGATCACCTCCATCCTGCGCGACGCAGCCAAACAGGCAAACGCCGGGTTCGATGATGCCTCGCGCTTCCAGATGATGGCCGCGCTCGGTCGCGCCGGCGAAACGCACCGATTGGCCATTTACAATGGCGGCAAGAATAACCGCAAGATTGTGCCGCTTGGCGCCTTGCGCGGGCTGGTCGAGGCGGCGCTGCCGGTGATCGAATCGACCATTCGCGGCAATCGTCGCCGCGACGGCCTCTTCCACAGCTACAATGTGCTCCACCTCGACGGCGACCGGGCGCGCGTGGCCCATCTGTTCCCGATGCTTGAAGGCCAGGTCGCAGTGTTAAGTTCCGGCCTGCTGAAGCCCACTGAAGCGCTGGCTGTGTTGCGCGCACTGCGCGCCAGCGCGCTTTATCGCGCTGACCAGCACAGCTATCTGCTTTACCCCGACCGCGACCTGCCTTCGTTTCTTGCCCGCAACACCCTGAAGGGACATCCGCCGCTGAAAGATCCTTCACTCTTCGTGGGCGACGAACACGGACAGTGGCATTTCCAGGCGGACCTGCGCAGTGCCAGCGATGTTGCCAAACGCCTCGATCTTCTCGAAACCGATGAGGACACACGGAAGGCAGTACTGGATTTGTGGGAGGCCACGTTCAGCCACAGCGAGTTCACCGGGCGCAGTGGCACTTTCTTCGCGTTTGAAGGACTCGGCAGCATCTACTGGCACATGGTTGTGAAACTGCTCCTGGCCGCGCAGGAATCCCATCGCGAAGCGCTCCGGGAAGGTAGCGACCTTGTCGTGACGAAAGCGCTGGCTGAGGCGTACGACGACGTGCGGCAGGGGCTCGGTTTCTGCAAAACTCCGGACGCCTACGGCGCTTTCCCGACCGACCCGTATTCGCATTCCCCGCGACATCGTGGGGCGCAACAGCCGGGCATGACCGGCCAGGTGAAGGAGGAAATCCTGACGCGCTGGGGCGAATTGGGCATCGCGGTCGAGGACGGGCAGTTGCGGTTTGCGCCGCGGTTGCTCCATCAAGCCGAGTTCTTCTCGTCGCCACACCGCTTCACGTATCTCGACGCGCAAAACCGGGAGCAGTCCTGGGAATTGCCCGCCAACAGCCTCGGCTTCACGTATTGCCAGGTACCGGTCAGCTACCAGTTAGCTGACACCACTAGCATCCTCGTCGAACGCGCAGATAGAACCCAGGAAACCATCCCTGGCAACGCCCTGGGAGCGGCTGACAGTGTCTCGGTCTTCGCGCGCGCTGGCAAAATCTCCCGGCTCACTGTAAGTGTACCACGAGCGGATTTACGAACATGAAAACACCCAATTGCCGACAAGTCATCCTTCTCGTCCTGTTGCAACTCGCGACCGTGACAGGCCAATCAATGGCTGTGGCGCGCGTCGACATCGGGCTCGATGAACAATGGAAGTTCATCCGCCAGGACGTCGCGGATGCGGCGGCAACAAATTTCGACGATGCGGCGTGGCAGTCCGTGAACCTGCCGCACACGTGGAACAACCTGGATGGCCAGACCAGCGGGACGCCTTACTATCGCGGCAGTGGCTGGTACCGTCGTCATCTGCGGGTGGACGCGAAATATGCCGGCAAAAGTTTTTTTCTAAAGTTCGACGGGGCCGCGACGGTGGCCGAGGTTCTTGTCAACGGCAGCCCGGTCGGCACACATAAGGGAAATTTCGCGGCGTTCTGCTTTGACGTGACCCCATTCCTGCGGGTTGGGAAGGATAATGTGATCGCCGTTAAGGTAGACAACGCGAAGGATGCGGACGTTCTGCCGTTGAGTGGTGATTTCACTGTTTTCGGAGGCCTGTACCGCGACGTCCATTTGCTTGTGCTGGATAAGCTCTCGGTGACACCGCTGGACTACGCATCCCCCGGCGTTTACGTCAAACAAACAGGGGTGACCAAGGATTCGGCCGACCTGGAAATCACCACGAAACTGCGTAACGCAAACAGTTCCGCCAAGACTGCCACGATCCGTTGCACAATCATTGACGCGAAAGGGAAAACGATCCAACAGACAACTTCCCACGAGGCGCTCGGATCCAAGGCGGTCGCGGATGTCGTCCAGCACATCAAGATTGCCAAACCTCATCTTTGGAATGGGAGAATCGATCCTTATTTGTATCGAGTGGCGATAGTGGTCAGTGATGGGGACAAGGTCACGGACGCGGTGACCCAGCCGTTGGGCATCCGGTTTTTCCGGGTTGATCCCGACCATGGATTTTTCCTCAACGGCGCGTCGTATCCTTTGCATGGAGTCAGTCGCCATCAGGATCGCATCGACAAAGGCTGGGCCATCGGTCGAGCCGAACAGGAGGAGGATTTTCAGTTGATCACCGAGATTGGCGCAACGTGCGTGCGGCTTGCCCACTATCAGCAGGACCAGATGGTTTATGACTTGTGCGACCACAACGGGCTGGTGCTCTGGACGGAATTGAGCCTGGTGAATGAGTTGACCGATTCCGAGGCTTTTACGGAAAACGCGCGGCAGCAGTTGACGGAAATGATCAAACAGAATTACAACCACCCGTCAATCGCGTTCTGGGGAATCTTCAACGAGTTGCACAAGAAAAACCAGTGGTACGATGCGCCGCCCAAATGGGACATCGTCAAGCCACTCAACCAACTGGCGAAGGAGCTCGATCCGACACGGCTCACCACGGCCGCGAGTTGCATCCGATCGACCGACCCGCTGAATGCCGTTACGGACGTCACGGCGTTCAATCGGTATTTCGGATGGTACGCCAACAAGTTGTCCGACTGGCCCGGGGCGCTGATTAATTTTCACGAGGAGTGGCCCAACCGCGGCATTGGGATCAGCGAATACGGGGCCGGGGCCAGCATCAGCCAGCACGAAATCTCGACGAACCAACCGAACCCGACCTCCCATTGGCATCCCGAGGAGTATCAGGGCCTGGCGCACGAGCAGGCATGGCTGGCCATGAAGGACCGCCCCTGGCTCTGGTGCGAATTGGTGTGGAACATGTTTGATTTCGCGGTCGGCCAGCGCGACGAGGGAGACACGCCGGGCCGCAATGACAAGGGCCTGGTCACCTACGACCGCAAAGTGAAGAAGGACGCGTTCTTTTGGTACAAGGCAAATTGGACGACGACACCGTTTGTATACATCACCAGCCGCCGCTTTACCAATCGCAGCGAACCCAAAACGCCGGTAAAGATTTATTCCAATTGTGACGCGGTGGAATTGAAGATCAACGGCGTCAGCAAGGGAACCGTCCATTCCACGAACCGTATTTTTTTGTGGGATGACATTCAGTTGAAGCCTAGTGAGAACCGCATTGAGGCCAGCGGCGCAACGAATGGCAAAACATACACGGATTCCTGTTCGTGGATGTACAAGGCTGCTGCTGAAAAACCGTTGGCTTTCGGGTTCGGTTCCATCACCGGATTGTGACATCTTGACGGGGTCGGACCGGACTTGTTATGAGAGGTCTGGAACGAGGTAAATCTATGCGTGGAATCCATGTCATACCCCTGGTGATTGTAGGTGGGTCACTTCTGGCGGGAACCGTTTGGGCACAGGACACGAACGCGCCGCTCACAAAGATTGAGGTTTTCGAAGCCCAGACCAGGACCGTCATTGTCAGGGGCAGCGTGCTTATTGGGACCATGTCGGCGCAAACGGGGACCGTGTCCGTGAGGGCCAAGGAATCCGTCGAACCTGGTCTCGGGGCGAAGGAATATGGGATCGCGGTTGAGTTGAAGGAGGGTGGCCGGCCCGAGGATGTGACGATGGTGGACTACGACGAATTGGCTTCGTTCCTGAACGGTATCGACTACATCCGCAAAGCCAACCACTCGATGACACCGCTGCCCGACTATGACGTGGGTTATACAACAGCAGGCTGGCTGCGACTCGTCTATTACACCAGCATCAAGCGACCCGGCACCACACAAATCGTCTTACAGAGCAGTCATGCCAGCCGGACCCGGATTGTGCTTTCGTCGGACCAGTTGGCCGAGTTTCAAAACCTGATCCAGCAAGCCAAGAGCAAGCTCGATTCCGTGCGCGGCGGGAAGTAGGCGGTGTGGTGGTTGGCGGATCGAGGCTGAGACGACGCTTATCGAGGGGACGAAGGTTACGAATTGGGCGATTATGCGGGGCCAACCCCCTTTTTCACGCTGCCAAATATGAACCGCCCCAAGCGGCCGTATCGTTGAGAGATTTCTGCATTTACAAAGACCATCCAAGAGCGAAATACCAGAAGGTGTGTACTTGACCGGCGATGCTGTGGCCCGCGCTGGCGAGCAGACTAAAATGGTCAGTAAGTTTGTAGGAACCGCCAAAATTGAACGCGACAAATCCCCGGTCGTCATCCGCATCGCGACCTTGCGCATAGAATTCACCGCCGAGTATGAGATGTTCGCCGAGGTCGCGTTGCAAGAGCCAGCCGGCGAATCCAAAGTCACGCTTGCCTGGCGCAGAATTCAATGTCGCGCCACCCCCACCGTAGGTCGTCCATGGGCCCCAACTCTTTTGCAGCCACAACGGCAACCGGAAAAGGACGCGTCCGTTTCCCAAACCGTGCACTGCGTTGCCCGTGGGTAAAACGACTGCCGGGAAGAAGGCGATTTGCGGCCAGCTATTTGTTTCGTGGACGAAGCGGTACTTGACGCTGAGATCCACGTCGCCCAAGCCGGTATGGTGCGGTGTGTTGCCACCGACGGATGTCACGGGGACTATTAACGACAATTGGGTATCCGGGAACGCGCCATAATCCACCTCCGCTGCGGGCCCGTCGATGGTATAGCCGCCGCCCGTGTGGTCGCCACTGGTGAACAAGTAGTTTTCCCAATGCTGGTAATCCGTGGGCTCCGGATCGTCGGTTAAGAACGGCGGCCCGGCGAACGTGTGCGTCGTAAGAATTAAAGTCACACCCAAGGCCAGGGAAATGAGCCCGAGCGTTTTACCACGTTGGCCCCGAACCTTTGCAAATGAGCGTTTCGCGCAAGCTTTCATTGAGCCATTCGCCAGGGTGAACGATCGGCCCACGTTTTCAAAGCCGCCGTCGCCCACTCAGTACTCTTGTCCGTATGGCAGACATTACAGGCGTTCGGGATTTTCAATGATTCGCTCATGGCCGGGGTTACGAAATGAAAAGTATGGCTGCGGACGTTCACATCGCCAATGGTCTGTTCGATCCTGGGCATGTGACAGGCGATGCAGTCGCTGCCGGCGCTATCGGCTTTATGATGCGTGTGCGCTTCCAGACTTTGCGCATGTGGTCCGTTGGGAGAGTTTGGGCCATGACAGTCGAGGCAAAGGGCCGGGGCGGGTTTCCGCAAATTACCGGCATTCTGCGTACCATGCACATCGTGGCAGGTCGAGCAGGTGACCCCGTGCGTGTACATCTGACTCGTAACGAAATCGTTGCCCTGCATTCGGTTTTTATGGGCGGTTCCGTCCGGAAAATAGGTGAACGACGTCTCACCTAATTTGTGCTCCTCCAATTTCCAATAATCGCCGAGGTTTTTGGTCACATCGAATCCCACCGGCCAGTCATAGTATTCGCCCGCGATGGGATTCTTCAGCGGGCGACCTTGCGAATGGCATTGAATGCAGACATTGTTGGCCGCCACGTAGCCCTGACGTGCCGTGTTCACAATATTGGAACTGGCGGGATGCAGGATATGCTCGCTGCCCGGGCCGTGACATTTTTCACAACCAACATTCCACTCCGTGACCGTCCTGGTCTTGATGTTGTAATTGACCGAATGACAGCCATCGCAGAGCGCGCTGGTCGGGCGCTTAAAATTATCCGGCGGATACAATGGAGCCCACCAGTCATCCTTGACGAAATAGGCCCGCCATTTGTGGTGGGTGACATCCCATTGCGCAGGAAGCACGTAATAATCATCGCCGATGCGCTTGAAGTAGCGCTGTTTCCATTTGCTGCCATACACGAGGGCAATATCGGAGGCAGTGAAGCTTACGAGCGGGTCGTTTGTGGAAAGATCGGAGATGATTGCGTCCGGATGTTGCCGCGGATCGCGCACAACGTTGGCCATCGGGGTTTTCAACCAATGCTCGTAAATGGAACTGTGGCACGTTTGGCAGGCGGCGGAGCCTACGTAGTGAGCGGTGGTTCCCGAGGACTCCCGATTCGCAAGGGGGGCGTTTGCATTCACGGAAGCGGTCTTGGGGAGATTGCGAATGTACGCAACCAACTGCCAGGTCTGTTGATCTGGCAATTGCCACCCTGGCATGGCAGTGTTCCGAACGCCGTTGCGGATAAAATAAAACAATTCGCCATCGGTCCGCTTCCGTTGCGCGATGCCATATTGGCCCAGGTCAAGCGGCGGCGGGTACAGACCGGCGCTGGCGGCCGTTTTCCCCGCGCCATCGTAAGCGTGGCACACTTCGCAGTTTTTTTGGTATAACTCATGCCCCGCAGCTACGTCTGCGCCGTCGGGACTCTTGTCGAGCGGATTGGTGAGAGTTTTTATATCATTGGGAATACTCAGGTTTACCAATTCCTGAGCCACGGCGGTTTCAAGGGCCGAGGGCGTTTGACGTGCGCGCAAACCACCTGAAACGATGTAGTGATAAAAAAACGCGCCTGCTAAAGCACTGGCAATTCCCAAAGCAACAACGAGGCTGACGACTCTCACCCTGAGAACGTGAGGCCGCAGTCCGTCTTTGGGGTTATCCGGATCTTGCATGACATCGTTCACATCTTTGCTGCCATTTTTCCCTGCCTTGACGAAAGTAAAGTGTAGTAAGACGGCGACCTTCCGACAAGCCCCGATGGGTTTTGTGGGGTGGATCAGGGAATTGAGACAAGGTGCCCCTGGATATGAAAAAGATCCCGCCGACTCGCAGAGTCGGCCTACAACCGGTGGCGACGACTAGATGCACGTCAGCTATCGTAAATCGATAATTCTGCTGGACGCGGTGGTGTGAGATGAGCATAGTCGTAGCGTGAATTGTGGTAAAAGCGAAACGGCGGGCGGGCCGGCGCGGATGGCTGGGCCAAGCGTCCCGACCAACAACTGGCAATGGCCAAACGACAGGGAGAGGGGGCCCCTATATGTTTCTGCGAAACGAAGCCATTTCATTTTGTCGTTGTTCTCGATGTATTATATTTATTTGCAGGAGCTTATGCGATTTGCAGTGGCGCTTGCAAATGGGTTCGTTCTGGAAAACGAACCCATTTTTGGGGGGTTATAAGGGGGCAAATGAGGTCTTTTAAGCGGTCTACACACTCGGTTCGTACACTGTTGGGGTGCTTGCTCGACGGCTCGACCACGCATACTGTGGCAATCGTGGATAACATTGCGCATGGATTGACGGGGGCGGTGATTGGGTATTGCGGGTTTCGGCAGCGTGGCGGGAGTGAGGCGGGGCGGGCGGCGTTGTGGACGTGCATTGCGGCGGCGGAATTCCCGGATATCGATGTCGTGCTGGGTTTTTGGGGGAGGGACACCTTTTTTCGGTTCCATCGGAGTTTCACGCATTCGGCTGTCATGCTGCCGGTGTGGGCGTTATTGATCACCTGGATGTTTTGGGAATTTTCCGGCAAAAAGAACTTTCGGCTGTTGTGGTGGGCGGCGGTGGCGGGGCTTGCGTCACACTTGTTACTCGATTGGCTTACCAACTATGGGACGGAATTATTCTGGCCGTTGAGCACGGCGCGGCTGGCGTTGAACTGGGTATTCATCGTAGACGTGTACGTGTGGGCCATCTTGTTGATCGGGACGGTGGCAGCCATTTGGACGCAGCGCGAGTGGGTGGCGAGGACGACTCTCGGGGCACTGTGTGCGTACTTTCTTTTCTGTGGTGCATCGCGAGCGTATGCGTTGCATGCGTATGAAGCGAGGGGAGTGACGGGCCGAACGGACGGGTTTCCGCGGCCGATGGATCCGCTGCATTGGACGATCGTGCGCGATGATGGGGCGGCGCTGCATTGGGTCAACGGTCCGCGCAACGACACATTCGTGCCGTTTCACGATGAGAATCTGTTGCCGAAAGCGGAGGCGACGGAGGCGGTGAGGCTATTTCGCTGGTTCGCGGCTTTTCCGCTGGTGGAGAAGATCGAGGAGAACGGCCACACGGTATTGCGTTATCGCGATCTGCGGTTTCGTTCGGCGCTGCCCGGGGGAGGAGTGCGAGAAGGTATGTTTGTCATCGCGAAAGTCGTTTTCGATGAGCAGGGGAATGTGATCTCCGCAGGCCTGGCGAGCGGGGAACCGTGAGTTGCGGCGCGGTTTACCGTGCGATTCCGGACTTGCCGGCTTGCGAGGTGTATTGCCGGCTCGGAGTGGCTGCGAACGACTGGTTGTCGATGGCGAGGTTTACCGGCAGCGTAACGGGCACACCGGGTTTCAAGATGCTAGCATCTATTAACCCATGAGCAGCCCACGAGTTTCGCCAGGAACCATTCCGCAAGATAGCGTTGAACGTCCACAAGCCGGTGGTCTTGTTGTAGGACGGTTTGTTGAACCGGTTCAGGCCGCTGAGACCCCGTCCTTTGCTGTCCAAGGTGAAGGATGTTTCCGCGCCGCCGATGTTCAACGTCACGACTTTGTTGGAGAAGTTGTAGTCGGACGGCAGGGCGAACGAGCCCTTGACAGTGCAGGTGTCGGCGTTGGTTTGGGCGAAGTTCAAGGTCCCTTGCAGCCGGCTGACGGTGAGCGGCTGGTTGGCGGATTGATGGAGGGTTTCGATTTGCGGAGAGGTCAGCGCGCGCTCGAAGAGCATCACGTCGTCGATGACACCGTTGAAATAATCGGCGCCTTCGGTCGCGTCGGAACCGATCCGGCTGAAGCTGTTGGTGTTCATGATCATGTCTCCGCCCCAGTCCGCGCTTCCCAGGGAGACGCCATTTACATAGACCGTAATGAAGGAATCATCATAGACGACGGCCACGTGGTACCAATTGCCGTTTTGGATGGCGCCAGCGCCAAAGGTCGATGCCTGCCAACCGACGGTGGTTTGCCCTTGCACGAACACGCTGTTGTTGTAGATGAAGAACCGGAATCCGCTTGCCAGATAGAAAGACCGCACGGAAATGAAGGCGCCGGCTGTGGAGGCGTTGCGCGGGTAGAGCCAGGCGGTCACAGTGAAATTATTGGTGAGGTCGATCTGGTTGCCGTCGAGCGCCACGAAATCATCCACACCGTCGAAGCTCAACGCGTTACTCAGTATGCCGGACACGTGGCCGGAATTGGTGGTGAAGTTAAAGCCGGTCAGCGTACCGTTATTCGTGCCGGCGGAATCGGCGGCGACCGTGCCGGCGGATTCGTCGAGCTTCCAGTGAGCCAATAAACCATCGAAGAGGTTTCCGAGAACGGTGATGGTAGTCGAGATGGAATCCGTGGCGCCCTGGCTGTCAGTTGCGACAAAGGTCGCTGTGTACGGGCCCGGTGCGCCCGTAGCCGGCGTCCATGAAAGAGTGTGCGTGACAGGGTCGAAGGTGGCGCCAAGAGGTAACGCAGTTGTCGAGAACGTGATGGGATCATTGTCAGCATCGGTCGCAGACACGGTCAACTGTAGTTGTTGTCCGGCGACGATGCTTTCCGTGGGGAGGGGATCCATGACCGGCGCGAAGTTTGACACGCCGACGATATTTGATCTGACGGCACTCAGCAGCGTCAGGGCATCCGGGTCATTTGAATGAAAGAGAACGGGCTCCTCCGAGAGTGCGGTGACGCTGTTCGTGCGCCCATAGATGTCAGTGGTCACCAAAGCATTCGCTTGCAGGGGCACGGTCTGGCCTTCGGGCGCCCAAGCCACGACGAGCGAGGAGTTGTCTGCCAATTGCCAGGCGTACAAGAAAGCGTTCGTGCCCGGATTGCGGTAACCGGCGAACGTTGCGCCGTTTAACCAATAGCACGTCATCAAGAAAGCCGAGGTCTTGGGATGCGGTCCCCGCGGGCTGTTGACGTTGGTGGCAGACATGTCCCAGCCAAACAATTCCAGGTTTGAGTCCGGTGATTGCCCATACCCAGTAAAGATGTGCGGAATAATGGCTGCAGCGCCGCAGGCGCGGTACATCACGGTTGTTTTGATGGCCCGACACATCCCGCGGTACCAGTCGATGTTCGAATTGTACCCGGGGTTGGCAGTTGCGTTGGTGGTCCCGAGGGCGCTGTGGCCGTACAGGCCGAGTTCATCGACCAACAGCGGTTTCTGCGTCGCAAAGTTCCCAAAGTAATAGCGGAGACGGTCGGTCTCCAGAATCGGCACCCAATCCGGCGTGCCGTAATCCTGGTCCGGCGCGTGATAGCCGCGATTGTAGTCGTGCCAGGACCAGCCGTCGAATTGGTTAAGGCTGTTGGTCATGGCCAGTGACTCAGTTCGTACGAAGTCGGACCAAGCCGGTCCAATCACCTGGATCGATGGATTGATGGCCTTGACCGCCTGG